>JAISWZ010000377.1 GCA_031270945.1 Clostridiales bacterium
ATGCTTGTTTCCAAATCCTAAAAGAGAATTATGAAATATTTGTCCTTAGGACAAGTATTATCATCGCGATGTTTATTAAAACATCTGTAAATCATTTATTTGGATAACAGGCTAAGACAAAAAATTCTCATCAACGAATATCCTGTCGTTGGTTTTATTTTCATGTTCAAAAAGTGAAAATAATGTTTATTACACAGATAAATATTATTCTAATTAAATTGGGTTTGAAATATCAGCATTCATTTTCAGTACATTAATTTACATTGAAAACAACATATTAGTATATCTACACGAATTGAAATATGCAATTATACAGTATATGACATACATAGCATGAATTTAATCTGATTACCTGTTGACAAACAATTTAGTATATAAGCCGTTTACGTTTTCTTGTTCCATTATTGTTACCGCAGAATCATTTGTGTATTGCTCTTTTTTTGACGCAATCACGCAGTGAAAATCCGCTCTTAACCGGGTTTGCTGAACCCTGCGCAGCTTCATAAAGATTTCTTTGTTTGCCTCATAGCCAGAAATCCCCAATATCGTCTGTGCCCCAAAATCACGACAGCCAGCGCCCTGCCGCACTCGGCAGGGCGCTGGAAAAAAAACAGCCTTGCTTTTTGAAACGCGAATCTTCCTCGCCATTCTGATCTTGCTGTTGTACCAGTGAGTGAAAACAAGGATGCATTTTACTCCTAAGGAATTAAAGAGTTTATATCACAATTTATGATGATGATTCTGCAGTAAGAACTCCCTAAAGGCCAAGAAATCAAGGCTTCGATAAAAGGCCATCATTCAGACAAACCCTGTAATGAAGCCGTTTGAATTCTCTTGGTCGATAGTTGTTACGGCGGAATCATGATGATATAATTTGTCAATGAACATTGAAAACTTAATATCCAGGAAATTACAAGTTGCCCAGTTGACATTGGCTTTGTGGTGCGAGTTTAACGAGTGCTTATTTCCCACGTTTAACTGAAAACAAATAGTGTGGCATATCAATTCCGCGATAGTGTTTAACAAATGTATCTTTTATTGTCATTCCGTTTCGTTTGGCAACATTTTGCGATGCAATATTATTATCACGAATTATTGAAAAAACTTCATCTGCGTTTATTTTTTCAAAAGCATAATCTCTGCAAGCGATTGCCGCTTCCGTGGCGTAACCGTTATGCCAGTATGCTTTTTGAAAAAGATAACCCACTTCAAGAACCTTATTATCTGAATAATCTTGCATAGTCAACCCACATTGCCCTATCATTTCATCAGTTGTTTTTAGTATAGCAGCCCATAAGCCAAAACCATATTCTTTATAATTTTTGATTTGTTTATCCAACCATTCTTGTGTTTCGGTATCAGAAAAAACGCCTTCATAGGCATACATGACATTAGCGTCTTGTAGTATTTTACTTAAAGCAGGATAATCGGATTGGCGCATCTCCCGCAAGTATAATCTATTCGTTTCTATTATCATATTAACCGCCCATATCAGAAAATATAAAGAACATATCCCAAAATTCCGTTAAGGTGCCGAAAAAGTTGCGATGCTTTAACCTGTGACTTTTTCAAGCTATGGAATTAATTGGAGGCGTTGAACCACTGCAGCACATCGTGCCACGTCTCGACGTTTGCCAACATTTTGGCGAAAACGAGTTTTTCGCTTAGATGAGAAACCCAGTAAAGACGCCCAAAATCAGATTTCGAGAGATTGGCGGTTCTTGCATTCAAACTTTGCTTGATATTGGTCGCCGGATCAGCCTCAAAATGGCAGAGCCGCAACCTCTAAAATTGAGTGCGGCCAAGCCTCTTCAGGCGGACTGGTGCCAGCAGAATCAGTCTTTTTGGAGAGGGAACGTCACGCCGGATCAACCTCAAAAGGGTAGATTTGTAACCTCGCTTTCAAACTACATGGGATCGGCAACCAACGGAATCTTCCGGCGCCGTAACGCCTCCAATTAATTTTGGGATATGCTCTTAGTCGTGTTTTTTCTTACGCGAGAAGAATTTGCGCATGGGGCTTAAGAAGTCCGATGATTTTCTCGAAGTAACTGTGGCGGGCTTTTCAGCGAACGGTTCAGCAAATTGTTTATTACTTGCGGCGAGTATTTGATCGAGTTTTTCGCCGAATTCTTTATCCTTTGCAGCGAGCTTTTCCTCGAGTATTTCAGCGAATTCTTTATCCTTCGCAGCGAGCTTTTCAGCAAATTCTTTATCCTTTGCAGCGGCCTCTGCAACGAGTTTATAAAACTCAGCGCGTTTAGCAAGTTCAGCAATTTCTTTATCCTTTGCAGCAGCAAGTTCAGCAATTTCTTTATCCTTTGCAGCAGCAAGTTCAGCGTTTTCTTTTTCCTTTGCAGCAAGTTCTGCTTCATGAGAAGCAACCAACTCATTGTATTCTTCAGGAGGTGAAGACAGCATATCCATAAGCTTATTAAAAGTAGATTGCTCATATCTTGTTACGAAGTCCGACAATTTGCAGGCCTCCTCCATATCGGTTTCATACTGCATGAATATTGGATCACTGTGAGCAAGAAAATCAACCAGCGTATCATGATCTCTACACATGACATAGAAATAAAGCCAATTCTCAATATCTACTAATCCGTTTCTAAGAGGCTTATTTTTATGTTGCCTCCAAAACTTGGGAAGCTCAAAAAAAATCACCTGTATTTCTGGAGCAAACGTCCGGTTGCTCCTTTTGCTATCCCTGAATGAGAACGACCAGGTGTAGTCAGGATCATCCGGGTCGGCGTCAAATCCAAGAAAATTAATGGAAACAATATTCGGCGTTTTGGAATAGAATTTGTCGTGACTTACATGAAAGACTCTGTTTAATATATTTTGTTGGTGGATTTCTTCAAGCTTATTGTCTGTAATAGAACATATTTGAAGGTAAGTCCGCGTATCATAAAATTTCTCAAGTCCAAGCTGCACTTCTGTGTTAACTGGTTCATTGTCAACTGTAGCGAGCGCATCCAGCCGCACTTCACGAGCATATATAAATTTGTTGGGTGCTACTTTCACCTTTTCCATCACAGCATTGTTTATAGGCTTATTCAATGCCGCAGACATTAGCGGAGTGGTATAGTTGCGGTATGACAAAGTTTGCGTCATGTACTCGAAAGCCACGTCGTTAAACGGATTGGGACGGTTGCCATTTATTCCCTCTGTCCACGACCTTGAGGTAAAGTATTTTACAAAGTCTGGGTCAGCATGAAATGTTGAACGTATAGGAATATCGCTGATAGTGGCACACTTTCTGGGAAGCCTTGGCTTCACCCTTATATTATATCACGATTCAAAGATAAAGGAAACGGTTTTATCTAGAAATATATTGATAAAAAAGAAAAAACGCAAACTTGACAACAATTAAAGCGGTAGGACATATTTATAGATAGGCTAAAATGACGGTGATACAATTATTTACCAAAATGATGAATGCTTTTGCTTGCATGGTTCATGAGTATACAGCCAGTGAGTAAATCGTACTAACGATATAAGAGCATATCACAAAATTAATTTCACCAGGACTTTTGGGGCTGGCGAGGATTCCACATTTGAGAGCTTGACAGAAAAGTGTCTTTATTGCTTTGGCCTGCCGATATATGTATAAAATGGTGCTGTCTGTTAGGTATATACTGAGGCGAATTGCGACAAGCAGGGCCGAATTTTCAATTGCGTGTAACGAAAAACGAAATACAGGATGGTTCTACTAGATGCTTGTTTCGGGCTAATGCCCCTGTAAATCTAAGAACTCCATTGGTTTCTTTGAAATACGTGCGGCGAGGCGATAGTTCAAATGACTTTGCAAAAAAGCGTTTTCACCGTAACGATTTAGAACTATGATAGAGAAGCAGTGTCATTTATAAATACCATGCTCATTTGAAATTGCACGCACGCCAATCAATTTAAGTTCATTATACACTTGGGTTTGCCACTTGTCAACTAGATTTTTTGTCAAATGCAACCATTTGCTCTAGCTGAGGTTGCAGACATTTTCTCGCTCTAGAGGCGGAAACCTCAAACACTTTATGGAAAAAAATTTAGTCAGCCCGACTGCGCTAATACTTCTACTCTGGATACTCAGAGCATATCCCAAAATTATATCCGAGGTGCCGGAAAAATCCGGCGTTGAAGCGTTCGCCAAGATTTTTCCGGCACCATTTCGGAATTTTGGGATATGCTCTAAGCCGCGCTTTTTGGGACGTGACAAGATTTTAACGCCTGGGACCAATGAAAGGCGCTTCCCAGAAACCTCACCTCGGTTGGCCAGAAAGCAGTCCGTCTGCCGTGATTTAGCCAATTGCACGCACGCCAATCAATTCAGAACAAGTATACACATATATTCGCCAGCTGTCAACAAGATCTTTTGCTCAAACACAAATCTCTGCCTTAACGCCGCTTCATAAATACTTCTTTATTTGCCCCACTGTCATAAATCCCAAATATCGTCAGCAACCCCTAAATCACAAAAGCCAGCGCCCTGACGCACACGGCAGGGCGCTGGAAAAAATCAGCCTTGCTTTTTGAAACGCGCGAAGAAGTTGGCTATAGTCGTGGTGAAGGGAACCTTTGTTGATCTGTATTTGTATGGAGATGAGGCTCTTTCGCGCAACGTTGTTACGTTTTTTTGGAGCGCTTGAAGTTCCGCAAACGCGCTGTCCATTTCATCCTGTTCGGCTGCAGTCAGCGGTTTTTGTTTCTTGGCCTTATCGATGTCGGACATTTTAAAGATCTCCTTTATCATCAAGTTTTTTCAGAGGCTTCGCCACAACTGGCCAGAAAGCGGTCAGCTATTGCGTTCTCCTATTAATTGTACGTACGCCAGTCATTTTTTGTCTGATTGTGCAAAAATTTAAGAAAATCGCGCTAATAACGGATTATAGAGCCGAGAAAACCCCAAAAGCATGAAATCCAGCGCCCTGCCGTGTGCGGCAGGGCGCTGGATTTGTGTTAGACAAAATCAAAGGATTAATATCACTGTATTTGGTAAGAGGGGAGCTCTGTATAGGAAAGCTCGTTTTGGGATTGCGATCCCGAAGTGCGAAGCTTGTGGTCAGATGTGAGACTTCGTGCCAACATAGGCCAAAGTCCGGTTCTAGAAGTGATGTCTTAGCATTCGCTTTGCGAATGCCTTACATACGATTTGCGTATGCTTTGCATCCGCTTTGCGAATGCCTTGCAAAAGCCTTGATCCCGCCTAACACTCAGTAAATCTAAAAAGCCTGTTGCAGCCCTTATCATTCGCGCTAAATTTGCGATTATCTACGCAAAAATGTTGAAAACTAGCCAAACGCTTTTGTATGAAGTGCCAAGAAAGCAAAAAAACCCGTTACTTCAAGCTTCCTCTATAAGAGGCTAATTGAAGTTGCTGTAAGCCCTGGCGCATTTTTTAACCGCGCAAATGATATCCGCGCTCGCGTTAAATTTAAAGCAAAATCTTTGAATCAGGCAAAACCTTGATCTTTCTGCAAAAACCTTTGAACCGGGCAAACCTTGATCTTGCTGCAAAAACCTTTAAATCGGGTAAAAACTTGATCCTAAAACAAAAACTTTGATCCTAAAGCCAAAAGCCTTAAATCTACAGCAAAAACCTAAAATCAAAAGCCAAAACCTTAAATCAAAAAACCTAAAATCAAAAAGCCTTAACCATTAAATCTCACAGCAAAATCTCGAAATCTGCAAGCTGCAAGCTAAATCTCCCAAGCCAAAGCCGACAGCCAAGCCGCATTTCGCCAAGCCTATTGCCTCAAGCGATTTGCCTAGCCTGCCTGATCGCCTTCGAGGCGGCCTTTCCTTGAAACCTAGATTTAGCTCTTTTAGTTCCATTGTGCAACATAATATATTGGCTGTTTAGGATCAGCAAAGCGCGTCTCCGCCTTATGTTAATCACTCAACAACTCGCTGTAAATGGCGCTCTTCGAGACGCCCCGATCCTTGGCGACTTGTTTCATGGCTTCTTTCTTGTCCATCCCGTTTTTGAGATAGAAATCCATGTGCTCTGACACCGGCAGATCCTGAAGCTTCTTTGTATCCGCGACTACATTAGCAACAGCCTCAGGATCTGGGGCCAGGATTACGACAAATTCGCCCTTGGGCTCGTTTTCCTTGAAGTGAGCCAAAAGCTCTGACAGTGTTCCCCGCTTGATCTCCTCGTGGATCTTTGTAAGCTCCCGAAGGACAGCAACGTTCTTGTCACCCTTGGCTTCCAGGAGGTCAGAAAGAAGCTCCTTGAGATGGTGCGGCGCTTCGTATAAGACAACAGCTCTTTTCTCCGCCCCGATCTCTTGCAGGATCTTGGCCCGCTTGCTGTCTCTTGGCAAGAAGCCTTCAAAGACAAAACGGGTTGACGGAAAGCCGGACAAAGCGACAGCCGTAGCCAAAGCGGTAGGGCCTGGAGCTGAAGTGACAGGAAGCCCTTCACAAAGGCAAGCGTCAACAAGCTGCTGGCCCGGATCAGAGATGCAAGGCATCCCAGCGTCAGTGACCAAGGCGACATTCTGCCCGTCTCTTAGCTTTTGCATGATAACAGGCAGCTTTTCTTTCCAGTTGTGCTCATGGAAGCTTAAAAGGGGCTTCTTTACGTCGTAGTGGTTAAGGAGCTTCAGCGTGTGCCTGGTATCCTCAGCCGCGATAACATCAGCCTCTTTGAGGATTCTAAGGGCTCTGAAAGTCAAGTCCTCCAAGTTCCCCAAAGGGGTTCCGCAAATGTGGAGAGTCCCGGTCATTCGATGAAGCCGCCTTTCGTCGGAGAAGCGGCAAGCTGTGAATATATCTTCAAAATGCCCGTTAGCTCTTTCTTGGGCTGCGAACCCATAGCGCTCCTGCGAGCCTCAAGCGCTTTTGCAACCAAAGCCTTGGCCATGGGCTTGCCGTTTATTCCTGTGATGTTTATCGCTCTCTTTGGAATGTCTATGGTTATAAGATCGTTTTCTTCCACAAGGGCTATAGGGCCGCCGCTAGCGGCTTCGGGCGAAACATGTCCAACCACCGGCCCCCTGGTCGCGCCTGAAAACCTGCCGTCAGCGATCAAAGCGACGCTTTCGGACAGCTCCGGGTTTGAAGCCAGGGCTTCTGTGGTGTAGAAAAGCTCAGGCATGCCTGTGCCTCTTGGCCCTTCGTTTCTTATCACTATCACGTCTCCGGGCTTTATCAGCCCCTCGATCACCGCTTTGTACGCGCCTTCCTCGTTCTCGAAGGGAACAGCCCTTCCTGTAAACACTGTAAGGCTGCTAGCTGAAGGCTTCGCTATAGCCCCTTGCGGCGCCAAGTTTCCCTTCAAGCAAGCGATGCCTCCCTGCTTGGCAAGGCTTGAGCCTATGCTTCGTATGACGTCTTCCTTCTCAACGCCATGCAAGGCTAGCCAGCTATTGCTCTTTCCCTGCGTCCTCTTCCACTCGGCCAGGTTCTCGCCTAGCGTCTTTCCTGTAGCTGTAAGCGCCTCCATGTGAAGATGCGCCTTTATCTCATCCATTATGGCCAGAGTCCCTCCGGCTTGCCAGAAGTACTCCGCGCTGTGCTCCCCTCCCGGCCTGATGTTAGCCAAAGTCGGGATGTTTCTTTGAAGCTTGTCAAACATTTCAGGCGTAATGGCTATCCCCAGCTGGTGAGCTATCGCCGGGATGTGCAGGAGGGCGTTTGTCGAGCCCCCTATCGCGCCGTGTACAGCTATAGCGTTTTCAAAAGCTTTCTGTGTCAATATGTCCTTGGGCCTTATGTCCAAGCTTATAAGTTCCATCAGGGCCTCGCCTGAGCGCTTTGCGATTTTTTTCGCCTTCTTGCCAAACGGCGCCAAAGCTGAGCCTGGCAGGGCTATTCCCAACGCTTCCGCCATTATCTGCATGGTTGAAGCGGTGCCCATGAACTGGCAGCATCCGCATCCCGGACAGGCGGTTTCCTGAATGGCCATGAACTCTTCCTGGGTTATCTCTCCTCGCAGGAGCTTTGAGTGGCAAGTGGCCACCTGCTCCAAGGTCAGCCCGTTAGGGCCTGTTGGCATCACGCCTCCTGGAACCAGCACGGACGGAATGTTCAGCCTTGCTATGCTCATCAGATGGGCGGGCACCGCCTTGTCGCAGGATGAAATGAACAGCGCTCCGTCAAAGGGGGCAGCCTTGGCTTGAATCTCTATCATGGCGGCCATGATGTCTCGGCTCACTAGGGAGTAGTTCATTCCGTCGTGGCCTTGTGCTATTCCGTCGCATATGTCTGTCACTGTGTACTCGGCTGGCTTTCCGCCCGCTTTCAAGATCCCCTTCGCCGCCTTCTTGGCAAGCTTATCCAAGCCGGCGCTTCCGGGATGGCTCTGGCCTTTGGTTGACTGGATCATCACTTGCGGCTTGTCCAGATCCTCTTTGCTCCAGCCCATTCCCATCTTGAGGGCATCCATTTCTATTGCCGCGCTTCTCATTTCTTGGCTCTTCAACATCAGACTCCACTCCTACGCGCAATGCTAGATCGCCGGCTTGCAGCCTTGTGCTATGCTGTATTTCTCAAGCACCGCCGCCTCTATCCTCTGCCTGACGTCTTGGCTTATGGGGTGCGCAATGTCCCTGAACTCGCCGTCATTCGTCTTGCGGCTGGGCATTGCGACGAACAAGCCAGCTTCGCTTTCTATCACCTTGATGTCGTGCACCACGAACTCCCCGTCAAAGGTAATCGAAACAACAGCTTTCATCTTCCCTTTGGGATTGACTTTCCGAAGCCTTATATCTGTTATATCCACCGTGATATCCCCCTTGGTTCCCTGCGCTTCTCTTGTGTCTTGCTGGAGGATGGCCTCCATGCTCTCTGATGTCAAAAGCGGTTCTCCGCTTGGCAGGCCTGATTTTCTGGGCTCAAACGCCCTGTGCTAGATTCTTGTATTTTGTGCCTCTAATTGTCAATCGCCCCTAGCGAATCGCAAGCCTGTCCTCTTTTGAACATCGGCGTTTGCAGCCTCTCGCGATATGCCAAGAGCCTGTCTGTTATGCTAGCGGATCCAAAAGCGGCTCTTTCGCGCGCCAGGCCGGCGGCGCCGTTTGCCTGAGGCGCTCACGCTTTTTTTAACAGCGCCTTGCTATGCCGCGAGCGTCGCCCGAAATAAATTCAGATCCGCTCGAAGCGTTTGATGCATGCCCGCGCAAGACGCAGCCCCGCGAGCAATCCTGGCGCAGAGCATTGCGCCTAATGCCGCTAGGCTTTAGGCTGCTTCTTTGCTGCCTTTGCCAGCTGGGGCTGGCCAAAGGCGTTCATATAATAGCAATGCGCTAGGCGCATTGATTCGTGTCGAGCTAAGCTCCAGAGATTGCGTCGCGATCCAAAGCCGCGTCTTAGTGCATATCCCAAAATTCCATAGAAGGCGCAGCGAAAGTCATCGCGATGCTTCTACGCGTGACTTTCGCAAGCCATAAAATTAATTTTGGGATATGCTCTTAGGGCATAACCCGCTTGGGATATGCCTTTGAGCGCTATTCTGATTATACATCAAATTTCCTAAAATGTAAACTTGCTTTGACTTATTTAGCAATTTGATGTCGCTAAATGGCCGTTGGCCATATCATGAGGGCTGGGCGCTATCCCGACTTGCTTGAAAAAGCGTCGCAAGTTTGCATGCGCAAGCCCCTGAAACATTGGGCGCTGCGCCACTTTATGCGCTTGGGAATGCCACAAGCTTCACTCTTTAAAGTATTTGGGCTACCAGTTTCCAAGAGCCTAAGCTCCCAGAGAATGCCTCGCCAGCGCCGGCCAACGACCAGCGCCAAGGCGCTCATTTCTCTAAGACTATCATAAAGGAGATCCGCCTGTTTCAGCAAGGGGAGTAGGCAAGGCAATTTGGCATATCAAAAAGGGGAAAAAGCCAGAAAGCAGGAGATTTCAAGGGTTTCTTGGAGGTTACGCGCTATGTGGAATCAGATGGAAATAGAAAAATAGAAGCAGCAAGACGCTGGATTCGCCGAAATGACGGGTGGATTTGAGCGCCAAGCTCTCAGCGCCCCCTGGCTGGCGCTGGGCAAATGGCGGTTTGGGTGGAGGAAGGGCAGCTGATTTGGGGGTAGAACGCTAGGCGAAGAGTGGGTTATTTCGGGACTGGATGTTTGGTCGAATATGCCGGATTGGGCTTGCGGCGAATGAGCGCTTGAATGTCTGCATTGTCTACTTTGAAGCCGGGCCCGTCGCTCTTTTACATCAAAGCGAAAAGATCAAAGGCGGCAGACCTAAGGCAAAACCAAAAAACCCAAGCGGGCTTTGCCCGCTTGGGTTTTTGGTCTTGGATCCTTGGGTTTTGAGGTTTTGGATCTTTGGGTTTTGAGGTTGGAACGCTTGGCCTTTTCAAAAGCCTTTGATCCTTGGCTTTTAAAGGTAAAAAGCTTGGCCCTTTCAAAAGCCCTAGATCACTTGCCCTTTCGCGATGATCATGGGGTCTCCCGGCTTGCCAATGATCTGCTTGCCGTCCGAGAGCACAACTTCTTTGTCCAGAATGGCGTTTTCGATGTAGCAGTTATTGCCGATGTAGCAGGATTCCATGACGATGGAGTGCTTGATAGCGGATCCTTCGCCTGTGAAAACTTTGCGGAAAAGCACGGAGTGCTCGATGTAGCCGTTTATGATGGAGCCGCTTCCGATCAGGGCGTCTTTCGCCTGGGCGCCGGCGTTGTACTTTCCGGGCGGCTCGTCCTTGGGCTTGGTCTCAATGTAAGGAGCGTCTTTTGTGAAGATGTCCCTCACGTCCTTCCTGAGAAAGTCCATGTTGCAGTCATAGTAGCTCTTGACCCCGTTGAGAGTCTTCCAGTAGCCGTCAAAATGGCAGCCATAGAGCTTGAGCTTCTTGCGGTAGCGAACCAGGATGTCTCGGACGAAGTCATAGCGATCTTCTGCCTGGGTTGCGTCCAGGAGCTTTATGAGAAGCGTTCTCTGGATCACGTAGATGCCCATGGAGATGAGGTTCGACTGTGGCTCCAGCGGCTTCTCTTCTATATTCAAGACCCTGCCTTCATTGTCAACTTCCAGCACTCCGTAGGAGCGGAGATCCTCGTCCTGGGGCGCTTCGCGGTAGACAATTGTGATGTCCGCCTCTTTGCTTACATGGAAGTTGATGATGTCATTGTAGTCCATCTTGTAGACCGCGTTTCCTGAAACCAGGACTACATAGGCCTCGTTGCTTCTTTTCAGGTATGTGATGTTCTGGTAGATGGAGTCTGCTGTTCCCCTGAACCAGAAGGAGTTCTTGCTTGTCAGGTATGGGGAGAATATGAAGAGCCCTCCCTGCTTGCGTCCAAGGTCCCACCACTTGGCGCTGGAAAGGTGATCGTGAAGCGACCTGGAATTGTATTGCGTGAGCACGGCCACTTTTCCAATGCCTGAATTGGACATGTTGCTCAGAGGAAAATCCAGGCAGCGGTAGCAGCTGCCTATGGGCATCGCCGCGGCGGCGCGGAGGTCAGTCAGCTGGCCCAGGTTCTCATTGCCTCCAGCAAGGATTATGCCTAACGCCTTCACACGATCACTTCCTTTTCGTTTATGATGCTGCTGCCGCTGGGCAGGTTGTTGTTGGGGTACTCTTCAGGAGTCGAAATGCCGTAGATGACGCAGTTCTTGCCTATTGAAACGTTGTCGGGGATGACGGACCGCTCCCCTATTACGGTTATTCCGGTGTCGTACACGCTAGGCTTTTGCTCGTTTGGAACGTTCTCGCCGCAGCCTATCACGACCTGGGATCCTATCCTGGCATTTTCGTCAATGATTCCGCGCTCGATGACGCTGTTGTTTCCGACTGAGCATCCTCCCATGATGATGGAGTCGCGGATTACAGCGCCCTCGGCAACATAAACGCCAGGGCCCAAGACTGAGTTGTAGACAGACCCGTAAACCTCGCAGCCCTCAGAGAGCAGGCTGGCGTTGACGTTGGCGTTAGGGCCGGTGTACTGGGGAGGCTGGTGATCGGCGTCAGTGTAGATTTTCCAAAAATCGTCATAAAGGTTGAACTGCGGGAGAGGCCAAGTGAGATCCATGTTAGCCACCCAGTAGCTCTCCACTGTTCCGACGTCTTTCCAGTAGTCCTTGAACCTGTAGGCAAATAAGGTCTGCCCTTCTCCAAGCATCCTTGGGATTATATGCTTGCCAAAGTCGCTGTCCGGGTTTTCCTTGTTGTCAGCGATTAAGGCTTCCCTGAGCTTTTTCCAGGTAAAGATGTAAATGCCCATGCTGGCCAGGTTTGACTTCGGGTTCTTGGGCTTCTCCTCGAACTCGTAAACGCTGTCATTCTCCCTGGTGTTCATGATTCCGAACCTGCTTGCCTCGTCGTAAGGAACCTCGCGGACGGCTATTGTCGCATCGCAGTGCTCCTTTTTGTGAAAGTCCAACATCTGGGAATAGTCCATCTTATAGATGTGGTCCCCAGAGAGTATCAATACGTATTCCGGGTTGTGGTTGTCAATGTAGTCAATGTTCTGGTAGATGGCGTTGGCGGTTCCTGAGTACCATTCGCCTTGCTCGCCTTTTACGTGCGGCGCCAGAATTGTGACCCCGCCGCTTCTGCGGTCGAGATCCCAGGGAATGCCTATGCCGATGTGCGAGTTAAGCAGAAGCGGCTCGTACTGGGTCAGCACTCCAACAGTGTCAACTCCCGAGTTTATGCAGTTGCTCATTGGGAAGTCTATGATCCTGTACTTCCCGCCAAAGGCTACTGCCGGCTTCGCTTTCGTGGTTGTCAGGACGCCTAGTCTGCTGCCCTGCCCTCCGGCAAGGAGCATGGCGATCATTTCTTTCTTTTTCATGCTAGCCTCCTTAAGCGGGATGTCCCGCGATAAAACAAGCGGCGGCTTGACCAGACGGATTGCTGTAGGGCATGCCAAAATGTTAGAAAAGTCCGAAAGTTTGCACGCCTTGCTCGTGCTTGCTCGTTGAGCCCGAGACAAGCATAGTTGAGCGCGAGACAAGCATAGTTGAGCGTGAGGCAAGCATATTTGAGCCCTAGGCAAACTTGAAGCATATTCCAAAATTTATTTAAGGGGGCTTAGCAAAAGCTTCGCTGTCACCTTTTTGGTTTTTGAAATACACTTGCGCAACGGCACAATTCTTACACATTTTGGCTTTTTGAGAAGTGCTCTAAACCGTCCAGAAAAGCTCAGGCCCTCATCTTATTTGTTTTATTTTATCACATGTTTGAGCGGTAACCAATAGTAGTTAAGAAAAAAACAAGCTCTATTATTCGCGCTAAGCTATCCTCCTTAAGAGACCCTTATGCTCAACTTGTTGTTTAGTTGCAAAAAACAACGATTGGAAGTCGAATGTAGTGAAATTTAAAGAAATTTAGTCATAATAACGCTGCAAATTTAGTATTAACTTTAAGTTTGAATTGGTCCATATCCACGAAGCCAGTGCTTGCTGCGCTTTTTTCCAATCTGCGCAACGCCATTGAATCGCGCGAAAAGCCTGGATTGCTGGCTTTCTGGCCCCAACGCGCAGACGCCTTTAAAGCCGCGCCAAACGCATGACGCGCCAAAGTGCCTTGCGAGTGAAAAGCATAGTACTTTTTAATAGCTCTTGGCTAGGCCCGTCCTTTGCGTGGGGATCGCGCTGTTAAGTGCATATCCCAAAATTCCGAAATGGCGCCGAAAAAAATCCTGGCGAATGCTTTAACGCCGGATTTTTTCGGCGCCTCGGATATAATTTTGGGATATGCTCTAAATCAATGGGCTTTTTGGCCGAAATAATGATCTAAAGCTCCTTATTAGCTTTTAGTCGTTGGCAGATATTTATACAAGCTAAAACCGCTTTGGCAAAAAGAAAGCAGGATAATGAAAGGGCTGGCGGGGGCTGAGAAAGTCAGGCTTGCTGGGGGTTTGTGGGAATATCGTAGAAGGGTTGATTTTAGGGGGGATGGTGGGGCTGGCGAGGCGGGACGGCAAGGCAGGAAGGTGGGAAGGCGGACAGGGAGCGCAAGGCAGGAAGGCGGATGGAAGTGCATCATGGAGCCAGTGAAATCTGGGCGCTCTTTGAGTGTCGAATTATTGATATATCTTGAAAATATCTCATGGCTGAAACATCGGTTGCTAGAACGTTACGCGTCAACTGTCAGCGCCAAAACCAGTATGCAATAGAATGTTAAGCTTTCTGACATTAACCACAGGCTCTTCCTGTGTGGTAAGTCATTTTTGGCAATACAGTCATCATCCCTTTGCCGCCTACAAGACGGCAGCCATTGATAAATAATGAAATGGCGCAAACAAAGGATAATTTGACTTTGCCTCCGCAGTCACCCAAAGCAAAACCCCGCAAACCCAACCCAAACCAGCAAAGACCGATCTTGTGAAACGCAAAATATCGGTAGAAATCAAAGGGAGCAAGAGCAAGTCCTAAAAACCGCCGTCTTTTCACGAAAGAGCCCTACAAATGGCGCAATCATGGGATTTCACAATATCGATTGTGGAAAGTCAAAATGTGTGAAATGAAGAAAACGGAATCGAATTGGAAAATCCTATTTATGTATTTATCCGGAAAACCTTGAGAAACACTGGATTTCTGCGCTTATGGGCATGACCGCAAGTGGATGGAAATGCGCAACTGGATACTGCAAATGGCTGACTTTTGACTAAAATAGGAGAGCGCAGTTCAGATGCGTGATTTTATTACAAAAATGGCGGAATCAAAGCGTTTCTAGGCTGGGGAACAGCAAAAACAAGAGGGCGGCAGAAATATATTTTCGGCAAAAAACAACCCTGTGGATAACCCGAAGCAATTTTCATTTTCTCCTGCGAGCGGGGCAATGGGTTAAACAGAAAGGCCGGAGCATGCGCTCCGGCCTCTCTTCGCGATGTGTTCGGCGCTTGGCGTTTGAAGAAATCACGCGTAGCGTTTCGCTTCACTCTTACGTCCCGACTATCGCCGCATTAAACCCAGCAGCCCCATCCAAGCTTGGCCCTCCGCCTTGCATGATCTTTGAGAGAAGCTTTGTCTTTGAATTGTTTATCTGGCACAGCGATCTTTTCGAGAAGCTTTGTCTTTGATAGCTTATCGGGGAGGGCAGAAATATATTTTCGGCAAAAAACAACCCTGTGGATAACCCGAAGCAATTTTCATTTTCTCCTGCGAGCGGGGCAATGGGTTAAGCAGAAAGGCCGGAGCATGCGCTTCGGCCTCTCTGTTGGTGCTGCATTCGGTTAAAGTGCCAGGAGCGAGTCGCTTAGCGCATCAAGACGCTCTTCATCCGCCAGGATCCAGCAGACGCATGGCGCTTTAAGAAATCACGCTCAGCGTTTCGCCGAGCTACTACTTCCCGACTATCGCCGCGATAAACCCAGTAGCTCCTTCGAAGCTTACCGCTCCGTCTTGCACGAGCTTTGCGAGAAGCTTTGTCTTTGAGTTGTTTATCGGGGAAAGCAGGGCGCGAACCATTGCCAGCACTGCATTGCTTCTTAAAACTTCATCCTCTTGGGTTTCGTTTTGGCCAAGGATGCCTACGGACTTGGCCTTGCTAACTGATTCCTCAAAGCGGAAGTCGCCGCTCTTCTCGTAGTACTGAAGAACACGGAGCATGAAAGCTGCAAACTCGCGCTTTGTCACCAGCTTGTTTGGCGCGAAAAGGGAATGCGTGTCGTTTACACCTACGGTCAAGCCGATCTCGTAAGCGAAGGAAGCGTACTTCGCGCCCCAGTCGGGGACGTCTTCGAAAACATGCGTTTCCTTGGTGCCAAGCGCATCCTTTTCAAGACCCAGAAGCCTTATCAGCAGAACCAGGGATTCCATGCGGGTCAGGTCGTTGTCCAGATCGAAGATCGGAGATCCGGAAGCGTCTGTTCCTGTTCCAACAAAAAGCCCGACGTTGTAAAGCTCTTCTGCATAGATAACCGGAGGCTTCTCAACTGACACAACGCTTGGGCTTGGAATGGTCTCTGAATTTAAAACTGGCGCTGGCGTTGCGGCGGCTTTCGGTGTGGGGGTAGGATAGTAATAGCTTGGAGGCGGCACTATCACAGGCGCTGATTCGATCAGGCGCCAACGCGCGTAAAGAACGATGCTTGACTCTGGGGTGAAACTATCTCCTCCAAATCCAACAAACGAATCCGAATAGGTGCATATCCCAAAATTATATCCGAGGCAGCGGAAAAATCCGGCGTTGAAGCGTTCGCCAGGATTTTTCCGCTGCCATTTCGGAATTTTGGGATATGCACTAGGTGTGCCAGCCCTCAAAAGTATAGCCAGAAGCGCTGACAGCAGGAAGAATGAGCGATTGCCCCGCTTCTGCCGTGACACTTTGTGGAGCGTCGCCAGGCCTGCCATTTAGGTTGAAGCTGACAACATAGGTAGTTTGCGGCATCTCGCTCCAGTGAGCATACAGTGTAACACTTGTTTCAGGCGCGTAAGCCGCTCCGGCTAACCCAGCAAGCGCTCCGCCTTCGGCCTGGTCAAACCACCCGTCGAAGATAAAACCCTCAGCGGAGACAGCGGGAAGCGTGACCAACTCGCCTCCGATAACAGCCAAGCTCTCAGGCACTGCTCCCGGTTTGCCGTTTAGGCTAAACGATACGATAAAGCTCGCCAAAGGTATCTCGCTCCAGTGAGCATACAGAGTAACCCTTGTTTCAGGCAAGTAAGCAGCTTCGGCTAACCCAGCAAGCGTTCCGCCTTCGGCCTGGTCAAACCATCCGTCGAAGATAAAGCCTTCGGCAGTGACAGCAGGAAGAGTGACCGACTCGCCTTCGGTTACGGACAAGCTCTCAGGCACTTCGCCCAGTTTGCCGTTTAGATCGAATGCAACTTCATAAACCTCAGGAATGGCAGTCCAGTGGGCGTATAGCGTTGTGTCTGAATCAGGGGCAAACTCGTCGCCAGGAGCGCCAACAAGAATCCCGTCCAAAGATTGGGTGAACCAGCCATCAAAGACAAAGCCGTCAGCTGAAGCGGAGGGCAATACAATAGAATTGCCGTCTTGGACTTCAAGATCTTCCAAAAGCTCGTTCACTTGAACCCCATTGGCGTTAAACCTGACTGTAAATATGACAGGCTTGTCAGCCTCAGTCACTTTGAGAGTTGCGATTGTTTCGAAATCCTGGTAGTTGCCGCTAGACACAAGCAAAGTCGCAGTCGCTTCCAGCCCGGCTTCGTATGCCGCTCCATTGAATTCAAAGACCAACGCGCCATCGCTTATGTATGGCGTTTGAGCCAGAACAGGAGAGTCTGGAGAATCTGGCAAGACAGAAATGTTATAGCCGCCCCAATCCTTAGGGCTGTCCAAAATGGGGAGAAACTCAGTTATGCCAAGAGTTTCGTCCTGCGCCAGCCCTTCCATGACAAAAATAGTTCTTGGGATCCCTGATATTGCCGCTTTTTCAATCTTCGTTTCCACCTCGAAAGATCCGTCTGCCAGCTCGTAGTTCCTGGCTATGCTATCGGGATCCTCAGAAAGCTTGATTGTTCCAGAAACCGTTCTCAGCCCTGCGTCTGGTGAATCGAAAGCTGGGATGTCGATAAACTCGTAATCTAGCGATCCAAGCGCCTGGCCTGGGATAAGACCTGTGAACTCGACCGTTTCAACGCTTGCCACAGTCCTTCCGTCATATTCCTTGTTTGTTGCAACGGTCTTTTCCAGATCTATTGCGATGGCCTTCTTGGTTATGGCAAAGTCTTTCTCCAGCGTCCCGCTGTATGCGGGATCGGTTACGGAAACGACAGCCCTGTAATCGCCAGCGTCAACCGGAGCGGCTGAAAGAGCTTCGTCTGAGCCTTGCTTGTAGTAGCTTGTTGTGTAGCTGGGGGAAACAGGATTTCCATCAACAGCAAATGTCGCGTTGCTCACTTCCATTGGCTCTCCGCTGTACTCCCCGCCAATGTCAAAATCTATGATGGCTTCAAGGATCGGCTTTGATGCGACGTTGATCCAACCCAAAGTAGGATTGGCAAGACTCGTGTCAGTCCTTATGAGCTCAATAGTAACTGTCTGCGCTTCGCCAAGGGCGAAGGGCAAAGAAAAGATCTTGAACTGCCCTATATCTTCAAGCACTGCCGAGATTGGAGTTGTTGCGATGACAGTCCCGTCTTCTCCATAAACCGAAAGCGTTGCCTGACGTGTATAGTTTGCGCTCTGGCGCCAGAACTCGACTTGCGCCAAAGCCAGGTCATAGGATCCAGCGTCAAGAGCCAGATTGTACTTGATAGGCTTGTCGTCCTCAGCCCACCAGCCGCCGTCGTTCTTCCCTTCTGACGGGGTTTGCCTTGTGCTTGTCTTTACGACAGAATCAAAGGTGTCGTTATTGTTAATGCCTACAGAATGCGTGTATCCCCAGCCTGAATCCAAGAACGCCTTGTCAGCCCGCTCGTTTAAAAGGCTGTCTCCAACAAGCGCCTTGATCGCGTCGTAGATGTATGAGTCCTGGACAAACGTGCCGGATCCTATAAAGCCTGAGAGAATGTAGTAAACTGTTCCCTGGGGTATGACTTCAACCCGAGCGGAGACGTTAAGCATCGATCCATATAAAGTGACAGTCCCTGGCACTGATACAGTCTCATAAACAGCATAGTTGGCCGCTCCCCATTCGACTGGGACACTAAAGGTTTCTCCTTCTTCAGAATCGCATAATATCTCTGAGGGCAGAACCGTTGCGCCGTATTCAGGATATGTCGCAAAGATCATCGTCTGCTCCGGGTTTACCCCAACAAGCTTGAACTCGGCCTGGGTAACTGTGACGCTGTAAGAGCATATCCCAAAATTCCGAAATGGCAGCGGAAAAATCCTGGCGAACGCTTCAACGCCGGATTTTTCCGCTGCCTCGGATATAATTTTGGGATATGCTGTAAGTCTTGGACTTGCCGTCGCCCCTCTTGACCGTATATTCAACTGGGCCTTTTGAAAAGTCAACTTCGCCTTTTGGCAAGTATTCGCCTTCGCTTACGGTCACTTCAGGCTCGATGCTCTCAAGCGATCCGAAAGACGCAGGAACTGTCACTGATATTTCCCCAGTCGACTGGTCGATCTCGCCAATGCTGTCACCTATATTAAATTTGGTGATAAAGGGCTGATCCAGCTCGTAGTCTTTTACGAGCTCCAACCAGCTGACCATAGGCGCCTGAGCGTAAGTAATTCCTGAGGGAACAGAAACCGTTAAAGTGATTGGCGCTGTCTCATCCAATATTGCGATGTCCTTAAATTCAAACAGACTGCGGGTTACGTTGTTGTTTCCAAGCACAAGCCTGGGAATAAGCTCCTGCTCGACTCCTCCAGAGCTCAGAACCACTCGCACCCCTCGGCTGTTTGCCGGCCAGGGGGTTTTAAGCCCTATCGCGCCCTTGTAAGCGTACTTCGGCAGCGGAGGCAATGAGTAAGTAAATTGCGATGAGGTCGAGTTGGCGGATCCGTATAACATCGTCTCGTACTTGTCGGCATACTGATCAAACCCCGACTTGGCGGCAACCGCTCCGGCATAGCCAAATCCGTCTTTCGAAGCCTGATCGGACACGCTGTTTAGAAGCTTGTCCCCCATAACCTCTTTAACCCTGTCAAAAGCCACTGATCCAGAAGCGGAGCTGGCCAAGACTCCGTCCGTTCCGAAGTTTGCGAAGATGACAGTCTCTGGATCCACGACCTCGCAGGTTGCGAATATCGGGCATTCCTGCCCGCCGTAAGAAGCGGTGCCGTAGATAGTGACGTTCTGGTATGCCATCCCTGATACGTCGACCGGGGTCCAGACAGCGTTAGCGCTGACCTGAGAGACGTTTCCGTCCAGAACGCTGGTGGCCGTAACGCTCCCTGGCAACCGAGCTTCTATCTCTTCCCATGAATCAGAAGACTTGGCCGCGATGTGAGGAATGTCGCCAGGCCCTGATTTGACATGCAGAGAGTCCAGAGGCTCGCTTGAGCCGATGACATATAGGCCGTCAAAGTTGATGGCGTTATTGGCAAAGGTTATCTTTACGGTATGAGGCCCGTCCGATAGTCCTGTCACCTCCGCAAATGAGCAGTGGTAGTCGCTTGCCCTGGTTTGAATTGAGACAACGCTTCCGTTGTCAATGGAATACCCAATCGTCCTTGCAGTGGTGTTAGACCCGACTAGCGCAAATCCTGTCCCGTCTATAGCAAACTCTGCCGTGCCGCTTGCCGTTGTCCAAGAGCTGGTGCGGAACCAGTTGTTGCTGGAGTCTCCCTCCACAACCCGGTGCGTCCAGGACCCGGAATAGGTTATGCCGTCATCAGCGTCGTCAAGAAAACTGGTGGCGTATGGCACGGATCCGCCAATCTTTGAAACTATAAGGTTGTCAAAAGAGCAGGTGTTCCAGCCGGTGCAACCTAGCAATACTCGGCCAAACAGAGAGTTGCTCCCTGTGTCGTTTGTCGAGGCTACTTCAACTCCGTCCACGTAAGCGGTGATCTGGCTTCCGATAGCACTTACCTTCAGTGTGTAGCTGGTTTTTGCCCCAACGCTTCCCGAGCTTATCATTGCATTTTTGTCGTAAAAGCTCCAAGCCCCAGTATTCAATATCCGTATGTTGTAGCCCTCATGCTCGGTCTGGCCGGTCTGCTCCCGCACTCCAAGAATACCGCCTACTGATGAGGTCAAAGTCACGTCAACGCTTGCGGAGTAGTCCATCCACTTGTGATCGCCTATCAAAGTCTTGGGGTTGCTGGAGTTCCATTCGTCAGCCCTGGCAGTGGTCAGCTGCCTTAATACTCCGCTCTCTACCCGAAACGCGCCAGATCCATCTACCATGTACCTGGGTTCGCTCCCTCGCGACTCCAGGTATGGGGTGTATTGAACCCTGGATCCGTTCCCGGTGATCACGGGCACGTTAGGCTCGTCTGAGTAGGAAAAGTCATCGAAGTACAGAATGTCGTCGCTGGTGTCAAACCCCCGCCCAGTAGCGCTTGAGTCCAAAGGCAAAGATTCGCCGTCTTGAGGAAACCGATCAGATCCAAGGCCTGAGCTTTTGTCAAGAGATGTTACCGTGATCGCAGAATAAGCTGGCACTTGAACCGTAAATGAGCTGGACGACAGGTTTGTCTCTGATATAAGCTCCTCATACCTGTCCTTGGTTGTCAGCCATACCTCAATAGGAGCGCTTGACCCTATGCTCATGCCAGCCAAACTAACGCTATAGTCCTTCACAATACTTGAGTTGTTCACAAATATGGTAGAAAACGCGCTCCCGTCCGGCGCCGCCAAAGTCACATAGCTGTCAGCCCCGCTTTCATTCGAAGCGTGGCCTCCGCTTGGCGATAGCCGGTTGTAGGAAGCCTCCGGAATGAAGCGCCAGGCTTCGTCTCCCCATCCGGATTTCGCGAAGTCTGTGAAGTGCCGAAGCAGGTACATGCTCTCGTCGTAATGCAAAAATCCTGCCCAAGGCTCGTCGGCTTGTATGTATTCCTTGAAGTCGTACTGCGTTGAATGGTAGAACGCGCCTATTGCTGGCTGAAAGATGGCATGCGTCTTGTATTCCTTGTCCATCATGGCCATAAAGGTGTCGACAGCTGAAAGCGGAGTTGACTTTCCTCCAATAGATCCCGCGCCGTAAGAAGGCAAACTCTGGTTCTCCTGGTACTCAGTCTGCGAAAACGACGCGCTAGCCTCGGAATACCAGGCCTCTTTCCCCTCATTAACCAAAGCCTGCACAACTGAGTTGTTGTTGCCGGTGGAATAGTGCGATCCTATCGCGTCTATAATGCTCTTCAGACTAGGATCGCTGGTCATGCTGTTCGCAATGCTTATAGGCGCACCAGTCCCGTTGTTCTCGTCAGACGCTATGATCTTAATGTTGTGGTACTTCCGCTTTGCCTCTTCATCAAAAAAATCAGGAAATGAGCTCTCTCCAACCAGCTTTCCCTTGAACCACTTTATCAAAGCAACATCAGGCGTACTTGTCTCGTTGGTGTCAGGATTTATGTAGTCCCAGATAAACCCGTACTTCTCATAGCAGTCGAAGATCGTCTGCCTGTACCAGTTGTAAAATGACTCGTCAGTTCCAGCCGAGATCCCCTGTGGCAGCCTCCACCGCAATCCGCTCACTTTCGTGTCCGGATTTACGCTCTTGGCGTCTGCCGCCAGCTGTAACCCCGGAGATCTCGAAGCGTCAGCCGTCGTCTCAGAACCTCTCATCGTCGCGCTGTCAGCGCCAGTCGAGTTGTTCCCGTCACTTCCCATTTCAATCTTCACATGAGTCATGATCGGGTATTCGCCGCCAAAGAGCTCCTCTATCAGCGACCAGTACTCGCTGGGATGCTCTGCCTTGTAATCCATCAAAAGGTTTGATGTAGAATTGCCTGAAAGCACCCCAAATCCCTTGAACGTCAGACCGTCTCCAGTAGCCACAGCCGCCGAGACATCGCTCCCGTTAATAGTAAAGCTGGCGCCGTATGCCTTTATCGGCGGCAGCACAGAAAACGCCATTATCATTCCAAGTACCGCAGCCATAGCCGCGCGAATCAGTTTTCCCAGTTTCCCCATGATATTCTCCTTATCCGATGTATGCATATCCCTTCCCTGAAGGCAGGTGGGTTGGGCGTAGCGGAGTTGGGATATGCAGTTTTTTGATTGATCTTTTTTGAAAGATGGGTTGGATCTATAGCTTGAGTAAGTTTAGTGTTAGAAAAATATTAATGCTAGATTTATTTTAAAAACTTGAATGCCAGGCTAGCTTTGGAAGCCCGCAGTGGTTTGGAAGTGATTTCGGTTCTTGCCGTTACCGCTGGGGGTGTGGATTTTGAAGTAAAATGATCCTGCCCCGGATCTTTGCGCATTTGCCTCGATGCCTTTGATCTTGGTCTGATGTTAAAAGTACCTGCGCAGCGGTGCGGAAGATAGTAGAGCCAAAGTAAGGCTGCTTGAATTTAGAGGGTTGAAACCACTCTGTACCTTTGATAGTCAGCAAAGGTTCTTTGAAACGGTTTTGGGCACTTGCCGTTACCGCTGGGGTGGGGATTTTGCAGTAAAATCATTGTGCCCCAGGTTTTTAGCTTTTGCTTCGATGCCTTTGCTCTTGGTTTGATGTTAAAGGTACCTGCGTAGCGGTGCGAAAGATAGCAACGCCAAAGTTTGTTTGATTTTAGAAGCTTGAAAGCTACATCTTAGCTTTGGTAGCCCGCAACAGTTCTTTGAAACGGTTTTGGGCGCTTGCAGTTACCGCTAGGGGTGGAGATTTTGCAGTAAAATGATTGTGCCCCGTAGCGGTGAGGAAGAAGCAACGCCTATATGAGGGCCGCAGGGTATAGAAGTTTTTAAATCTTTGCTCCTTTAACTTTAGGTCTTGAGTTCTTTCCCCTTGATCTTACAAAGCTTTTGCGCAGCAGTGCGGGAAGATGTAATGCCCGAGTGAGATTGCAGGGTATAGATGTTTTAAATCGTTTATCCTTTGACTTTAGGTCTTAAGCTCTTTGCCCTTGCTCTTACAAATCACTTGCGCAGCGGTGCGGGAAGATAGCCAACGCCTATATAAGGTTGCAGGAAGCCAAAACTTAAGATTTAAAGGTCTTGAAGCGATTTCAAGTTCTTGCCGTTACCGCTGGGGGTGAAGATTTTGAAGTAAAATCATTGTGCCCCAGGTCTTTGCGCCTTTGCCTTGGTGCCTTTGCTCTTAGCTTGATGTTAAAAGTGCCTGCGTAGCGGTGCGAAAGATAGAAACGCCAATGTTTGTTTTTAGAAGCTTGAAAGCTATATCTTAGCTTTGGTAGCCCGCAACAGTTCTTTGAAACGGTTTTGACTCTGGCCGTTACCGCTGGGGGTATCTTTGATCCTTTGAATTTTGACATAGCTTGGTGTTGCAATAGCTGTGCCGGAAGCTCCGAAGGACATTGAGGTGTGCCATTGCAATGGGTCTGGAAGGATTGAGCAAGCCGTCCTTGCTGACAACCTTTGAGCACCTAGCTCCGTTCTTGTCAGCGCAGGGTAAAGGGCCTTTAAACCTGCCCTTGAGGTAAGTTGCAAGCCATCCGCTCGTGGTATGGGACTGGCTGACTGGCTTTCATCGGGGACCAAAATCTGGCCCTTTGGCTTCCTGCTCTCCTAAACCGCAAGTCAGGCGTCAAACACAGCATTTATTGCGCCGCAACCGAGGTGATCTTTTTACAGGAAATTTTGGTATCAAGGTTTTGAACTTTAGGTCTAAAGGTTTTTGCTCTTGCAAATCACTTGCGCAGCGGTGCGGGAAGGTGACAACGCCTATATAAGGTTGTTGTTAAAGCTTTGAAATCCTTGATCCTTTGAATTTTGACATAGCTTTGTGACGCAACGTACCGCGCCGGAAGCTCTGAAGGTCATTGAATTCTGAAGGTCATTGAATACGGAAGGATTGAGCAAGCGTTTCGCGCGGACAATATTTGAGTTACCCCTGATCCTTTCTCATCAGCGTAGTGTAAAGGGCCTTAAACCGCCATTGCAGTAAGCCACAAGTCGTCCGCTCATGGAATAGGACTGGATTGCTTTCTTTGTGGGAACCCCAATCTGGCCCTCTGGCTTCCTGTTCTACTAAACCGCAAGTCAGGCTTTCAAGCACAGCATTTATTGCGCCGTAACTGAGGCGGCCTTTTTTAGGGAATGTTGGTCTTAAGGCTTTTGAACTTCAGGTCTTATGGCTTTTGCTCTTGCTCTTACAACTCACTTGCGTAGCGGTGTGGAAGACAGTAATGCCAAATGAGGTTGCAGGATGCCAAGGCTTCAAATCTTTGATCCTTTGACTTTAGGCCTTAAGTTCTTTGCCTTTGATCTTACAAATTACTTGCGCAGCGGTGCGGATGATAGTAACGCCAAATTGGTTGCAGGGTGTTTAAGCTTTAAAATCTGTGAACCTTTGGATTTTGATACGAAGCTTTGTGACGCAATGCATCGCGACGGAAGCTCCGAAGGACATTAGGTGCGCCTATGCAATGAGTATGGCGAGGATTGAGCAAGCCTTATTTGCTGACAACCTTTGAGCGCCTAGATCCTTTCTTGTCAGCGCAGGGTAAAGGGCCTTAAACCACCCTTGCTGTAAGACGCAAGTCATCCGCTCATGGTACGGGATTGGCTTTCCTCGTGTAAACCAGAATCTGGCCCTCTGGCTTCCTGCTTTCCTAAACCGCAAGTCATCCGCTCTTGATTTGGATCTGGATAGTTATCCTGGTGTGCACCCCAATCCGGCCTTCTGGCTTCCTGCTCTCCTAAACCGCAAGTCAGGACTTCAAGCACAACCTTTATTGCGACGCAACCGAGGTTCTCTTTATAGGAAATTTTGGTATTAAGGTTTTTGATCTTCAGGTCTTATGGCTTTTGCCCTTGCTCTTAAAAATCACTTGCGTAGCGGTGTGAAAGATAGTGATGCCAAATGAGGTTGCAGGGCATAGAGGTTTTAAAATCTTTGCTCCTTTGACTTTAGGCCTTAAGCTCTTTGCCTTTGATCTTACAAATTACTTGCGCAGCGGTGCGGATGATAGTAACGCTCTATTGGTTGCAGGGTGTTTAAGCTTTAAAATCTGTGAACCTTTGGATTTTGATACGAAGCTTAGGATTGAGCAAGCCTTATTTGCTGACAACCTTTGAGCGCCTAGATCCTTTCTTGTCAGCGTAGGGTAAAGGGCCTTAAACCGCCCTTGCGGTAAGCCGCAAGTCATCCGCTCGTTGTACGGAATTGGCTTTCCTCGTGTAAACCAGAATCTGGCCCTCTGGCTTCCTGCTCTCCTAAACCGCAAGTCAGGACTTCAAGCACAACCTTTATTGCGCCGCAACCGAGGTTCTCTTTATAGGAAATTTTGGTATTAAGGTTTTTGATCTTCAGGTCTTATGGCTTTTGCCCTTGCTCTTACAACTCACTTGCGTAGCGGTGTGGAAGACAGTGATGCGAAATGAGGTTGCAGGGCATAGAGGTTTTTAAATTTTTGATCCTTTGACTTTAGACCTTAGGCTCTTTGACTTTGATCTTACAAATTACTTGCGCAGCGGTGCGGGAAGGTGACAACGCCTATATGAGGTTGCAGCTGCCCAGAACCTTTCTCATCAGCGCAGGGTAAAGGGCCTTAAACCTGCCCTTGCGGTAAGTTACCGGTAAGCTGCAAGCCATCCGCTCGTGATTTAGAGCTGGATTAGTGATCCTTGCGGGTACCAAAATCTGGCCTTCTGGCTTTCTGCTCTCCTAAACCGCAAGTCAGGACTTAAAGCACCTTTGACTTTAGGTCTTAAGCTCTTTGCTCTTGATCTTACAAATCACTTGCGTAGCAGTGTGGAAAGATAGTATCGCCTATATGAGATTGAAAGCAGTTAAGGTATTCATGTCTTTAATCTTTTTGGTCTTGGGTTTTTGGTCTTGCTCTTACAAATCACTTGCGCAGCGGTGCAGAAGAAAGTAGCGCCCCATTGAGTCTGCAGGGCATAGAGGTTTTCAATCTTTGATCCTTTGACTTTAGGTCTTAAGCTCTTTGCCTTTGATCTTACAAATTACTTGCGCAGCGGTGCGGAAGATAGCCAACGTCCAAGTGAGGTCGAAGGGTTTCAAATCTTTGATCCTTTGATTTTGGCCTTAAGGCGAACAAGAAGCTCCGAAGAACATTGAGACGCTCCATCGCAATGAGTCAACGCGAAAATAAGGGTGAAGGACGCCAAGACTTTCGAACCTTTGTTCTCAAGGCCTTTAGCTCTAGGTGCTAATAGCATTTTCGCAGGGTAAGGAAGATGACAATGCTTATAGGGTTGCAAGTTGCTGAAGCTTTTAAATCTTTGCCCCTTTGCTCTTAAGGTCTTAGGCCCTGGGTTTACAAATTGCTTGCGTAGCGGTGCAGAAGACAGTAGCGCCCAATTGAGGATGCAGGATGTTAAGAATTTCGAACCTTTGTTCTCAAGGCCTTTAGCTGTAAGTGTTAATAGCATTTTCGCAGGGTAAGGAAGCTGGTAATGCTATATAAGGCCGAAAGATGTTGAAGCTTCTGATCTTTGCCCCTTTGCTCTTAAGGTCTTAGGCCTTTGGCTTGCAAATCACTTGCGTAGCGGTGCAGAAGATAGTAGCGCCCAATTGAGGTTGCAGGACGCCAAGACTTTAGAAATTTTGTTCTCAAGGCCTTTAGCCCTAGGGCGTTAACAGCATTTGCGCAGGACACTGGCCATTACCGCTGGGATGTCTTTATTACGCTGTAGCCTAATTGAGGTTGAAGGAAGTTCAAGCTTTAAAATCTTTGCCCCTATGAATTTGACGAAGCTTTGTGACGCAATGCACCGCGCCGGAAGCTCCGAAGGACATTGAGATACTCCATTGCATTGAGTCTTGTAAGGATTGAGCATGCCTTCCTCGCTGACAATCTTTGAGTTACCTAGATCCTTTTTCGTCAGCGCAGGGTAAAGGGTCTTTAACCCTATCATTGCGGTAAGGCACAAGCCAGCGCTCATGGTATAGGAATGGAATACTTTCCTTGTGGAACTCAAATCCGGCCCTCCGGCTTCCAGCTCTCCTAACCGCAAGCCTTCAATCTTTGGGTCCTAAAGCTTTAGCTCTTGATGTATCAATGTACTTGCGTAGCAGTGCAAAAGATAGCAACGCCCGATGACGAAGCTTTGTGACGCAATGCACCGCGCCGGAAGCTCCGAAGGGCATTAAGGTGCTCCATTGCATTGAGCCTTGAAGGATTGAGCGAACCTTCCTCGCGGACATTTGTTGAGTTGCCCAGATGCTTTCTCGTCAGCACGTAAAGAGCATAAAATCAGCCTTTGAGGTGAGCCAAAAGCCATTCATTCATGATTTGGAGCTGGATTGTCTTTCCTCGTCCAAAATCCAGCCCCCCGGCTTCCAGTTCTCCAAAACCGCAAATCAGGCTTTCAAACACAGCCTTTATTGCGCCGCAACTGAGGCACCTGTTTTTGGAGATGCTGGTCTTAAGGCTTTTGAACTTCAGGTCTTACAAATCACTTGCATAGCGGTGCGGGAAGATGACAGAGCCTATATGAGGACGCAGTTGTCCAGATCCTTTCTTGTCAGCGCAGGGCAAAGAGCATTGAACCTGCCTTTGAGGTAAGCCACAAGCCATCGCTCATGGTATAGGACTGAATTGATTTCCTTGCGGAACCCAAATTCTGCCCTTCGGCTTCTAGCTCGCCTAAACCGCAAGTCAGGCTTTCAAACACAGCCTTAATTGCGCCGCAACTGAGGTGCCTGTTTTGGAGATGTTGGTCTTAAGGCTTTTGAACTTCAGGTCTTACAAATCACTTGCATAACGGTGCGGGAAGATGACAGAGCCTATATGAGGACGCAGTTGTCCAGATCCTTTCTTGTCAGCGCAGGGCAAAAAGCATGCCACAAGCCATCGCTCATGGTATAGGACTGAATTGATTTCCTTGCGGAACCCAAATTCTGCGCTTCGGCTTCTAGCTCGCCTAAACTGCAAGTCAGGCTTTCAAACACAGCATCTATTGCGCTGTAGCCGAGGTTAAATATTTTGTATATATTGGCATTAAGGCTTTTGTCTTTCAGGCTTAAGGCTTTTGCCATTGCCCTTGCCCTTACAAAATATTTGCGTAGCGGTGCGGGAAGATGACAACGCCAATATGAGGACGCAGTTGCCCAGATCATTTCTTGTCAGCGCAGGGCAAAGAGCATTAAACCTGCTTTTGAGGTAAGACACAAGCCATCGCTCATAGTATAGGACTAGATTGCTTTTCTTGTGGAAACCCCAATCCGGCTCTCCGGCTTCTAGCTTTCCTAACCGAGGCGGCCTTTTTTAGGAAATGCTGGCTTTCGATCTTCATGTCTTAAGGCTTTTGCCATTGCTCTTACAAAGTACCTTCAAAGCGGTGCGGGAAGATGACAACACCTATATGAGGACGCAGTTGCCCAGAGCCTTTCTCGTCAGTGCAGGGTAAAGGGTCTTAAACCTGACCTTGAGGTAGCCACAAGCCATCCGCTCATGATTTTGATCTGGATTAGCTTTACTCGTGAAACCGAAATCTGGCCCTCCGGCTTACAGCTCGCCTAAATCGCAAGTCAGACTTTCAAAACAGATCTTTTTTAGAAAATATGGGTATTAAGGCTTTTGACTTTCAGGTCTTGAGGATTTTGACCTTGCTCTAACAATCACTTGAGTAGCGATGCGGTAGATAGTTACACCTATATGGGGTTGCAAGCCGTTAAGATATTCAAGTCTTTGATCTTTGCGGCCTTAGTCTTTTGGCTTAGGTCTTGCTCTTACAAAGTGCTTGCGTAGCGGTGCGAAAGATAGTCAACACCTTATATGAGGTTACAGGATGTTAAAGGTTTAAAGCTTTGTCATTTTTTATAAGCTTCTATGAGGTATTAGCTGAACGACGAATCGTGACATTAAGGTGCCAAGAACCTTGATAATTCAGTGCTGTTTTTATAGCAAGTTCTTGTTCGGTCTAACCTATAAAAATGGCCCCTAGTCCGAATCGGCCCAACAGAGTACAGGAGGCTGGTTTGCTGGTAAGAAGGCAACGCAACTACAGGCTTGCAAGCTGTTGAGGTTATATTCTTTAAGTTCTTGCTCTTGATCTTACAAATCACTTACGTAGCGGTGCGAAAAGGTGGCCAAGGTCTAAAATCTTTGATTCTTTGACTTTAGGTCTTAAAGTTAAGCTCTTGCCCTTGATCTTCCAAATTACTTGCGCAGCGGTGCGGAAAGACGTAATGCCCTATATGAGGTTTCGAGGTTTTAGCATCTTTAGTCCTTTGAACTTTGCTCTTAAGGTTTTTGCCTTGAGTTTAAAGGTACCTGTGAAGCGGCGCGGAAGATAGCAATACCTTTGTTAAGATAGCAATACCTCTGTTATGATAGCAATACTTACATAAGGTAGCACGATGTCATGGTTATAAGTATATGCTCCTTTGAACCTTCAGGCCTTTAAGCTCTTGCTCTTGACTTTGCAAATCACTTACGTAGCGGTGCGGAAGAGTGGCAACGCCTTTGTTAGGTTGCTAAGACTTAAAATCTTTGTTCCTTTGACTTTAGGTCTTAAAGTCTTTGAACTTTATGTCTTTAAGTTCTTGCCCTTGACTCTGCAAATCACTTACGCAGCGGTGCGAAAAATGGCAACGCCTTTGTTAGGTTGTTAAGGTTTAAAATCTTTGCTCCTTTGCCTCTATGTTTTAAAGCTTTTGCTCTTTAGGTCTTAAGGTTTTGCTCTTGATCTTACAAATCACTTACGCAGCGGTGCGGAAAGGTGGTAACGCTAAAGTGATGTTGCAAGTTGTTGAGGTTTTAAAATCTGTGGTCCTTTGACTTTAGGTCTTAAGGCCTTTGCTCTTCAGGTCTTAAGGTTTTGCTCTTGATCTTAACAAATTACTAACGCAGCGGTGCGGAAAATGGCAACGCCTTTGTTAGGTTGCTAAGGTTTAAAATCTTTGATCCTTTGACTTTAGGTCTTAAGGCCTTTGAACTTCAGGTCTTTAAGCTCTTGCCCTTGATCTTCCAAATCACTTACGCAGCGGTGCGGAAAGGTGGCAACGCCTTTGTTAGGTTGCTAAGGTTTAAAATCTTTGCTCCTTTGACTTTAGGTCTTAAGGCTTTTGATCTTTAGGTTTTAAGGTTTTGCTCTTGATCTTACAAATCACTTACGCAGCGGTGCAGAAGAATGGCAACGCCTTTGTTAGGTTGCTAAGGTTTAAAATCTTTGCGCCTTTGACTTTAGGTCTTAAAGCCTTTGCTCTTCAGGTCTTTAAGTTTTTGATCTTGATCTTCCAAATGACTTACGCAGCGGTGCGGAAAGGTGACAACGCCTTTTAGGTTGCTAAGGTTTAAAATCTTTGCTCCTTTGACTTTAGGTCTTAAGGCCTTTGAACTTCAGGTCTTTAAGGTTTTGCTCTTGATCTTAACAACTTACTTACGCAGCGGTGCGGATGAATGGTAACGCCAATGTGAGGGTTTGAATCTTTAGTCTTTTGATCTTTGTCCTTCATGTCGTTGATCTTTAGGTCTTAAAATTTTGCTCTTGACCTTACAAATCACTAACGCAGCGGTGCGGAAAAATGGCAACGCCTTTGTTAGGTTGCTAAGGTTTAAAATCTTTGATCCTTTGACTTTAGGTCTTAAAGCCTTTGCTCTTTAGGTCTTAAGCTCTTGCTCTGCTCTTGAACTTCCAAATCACTAACGCAGCGGTGCGGGAAATGGTAACGTCAAAGTGGGTTTGAATCTTTAGTCTTTAGTCTTTTGACCTTTGTCCTTAACGTATTTGATCTTAGGTCTTAAAGCCTTTGACCTTCAGGTCTTTAAGTTTTTGCCCTTGCTCTTCCAAATCACTTGCGCAGCGGTGCCGCAAACCTTCCTCCTTTCTGCAGAGATTCATGCGCGAATCCTTTCCAACAAAAAACGCAAATGCTCATTTGCATAGATTATCTCTCGCTGAGCCAATGAAAATGCGCAAAATGTGCAACGGACTTTGAGTTGGCATAGATGGCGCTATAATCATAGACTAACAAAACTTCTAAGTCGTTAAGGAACTTATTAGATTTGTACAAAATCTTATTCAACCCCGCCACCCCCTCCAAGGTGCCGCCAAACCTTGCTCTCAGGCCAACTCAAAATATCCGAAATCCAGTTCCGACAAATCATAAGAATCGTTTTGTTGGAAAAACTATTTAAGGCAGGATACGACGACATCCGCCGATATCTTCTCGAATGCGCGTCCTGGCATGCCAATTGCGAATCCCTCCCATAAAGTTTAACGCTATCGGCAAGCTGAATCTCAAGGCTTTTATGCAAAATCTGAAGTTCTTATGCCTTGGAAAACGAATTAAGCCATATTTGAAGGGAAATATGCCAAATCTTTTGCAAAAAGTCGGTTTTTTATATTTTTGCTCGAATAGCATACTTTGTTCAATAAATAGTAATAGGAATCAAGAACTGCCGCATTTCGAAAGGTTCATCCAAGGATAACACGCATTCCAAGGATAAATTTATGCGGTCAATTTAGGGAAAAGATCTTAGGCCATCCAGTTGACCGACCAAATGAAAACACGGCAAATCAGCCGGTTTTCCAATATTTCATCTCTCTATAACATACATTGTTCAATAAACAGCAATAGGAATCAAGGGCTGCCGTGTTCCAAAAAGTTCGCCCGAGGCCAAACGCAATCATAGGATAAATTCGTCGGATTAAATTAGGATAACTTTCGGCGCGGTGAAATTAGGAAAAAGATCTCATAAAAAGTTCATAGTCATTAATAGCTTACACTCGTTCGGTGAAATTTGGGAAAAAGTTTCAGATCGAACTTTTGTCCAGCCCTGATTGTTTGCATAAATTCGGCTTTTTTATATTTTAACCCTCTTGTTCATACTTCGTTCTTCAAACAGCAATAAAAATTAAGAACCGCTTTTCCGACACGGTTTGTCCGGGAAACACGCAAATTCTTAGGATGAATATATCACTCCCAGCAAAAAAGAACAGATTCCGCCTTTTTGCTAGCGCAAATTAGGGAAAAGATCTCAAACCAAACATTTGACAATCTGCAGCGCATGGATTAAAATGCTTTTAGGGGGAAAAGCGAACCCCCTCATGGCAACGCGCTATGATAGCCAAAAAGATGGCAAATTGAAATCCCCAGGCCCGGCCACAGGGCATGCTTGAAAGGAGGGCGCATCGTAATCGTCCCTTTTAACGCATGGCCAGGTTTCGCATGGACGCGATAGGGATTTTGAGAAGCGCGAAAGTCGAAAAGGCATGTCTAATACGTGCCCTTGAGCGGCGAAATTTGGAGAATCAATGCATTGTTGGCGAAGCAGCCCCCCTGCCTATCTAACAGCAAAGATTCAGGATTGCCACTCACCAATGCATGCGCCATATTTAATCATGGCCGGACTTTGGCGATCCGCCCTTGAACAGGGCCAACGCTGTTCGCGCCAAAAGTGAGATTTGGCTTATGCACTCAGTATACCTTTTTACGTGAAAGGACATATGCTGTGAACAACTCAAAGCTGATTGACAAGGTGCATCAAGCGGTAAACACAATGCTGTACAAAAAGGGATACGCAGCGACTGTTGATGTGCTTATGGAGATGGGAATACTTTCAAAAGAGGATTACGAAAGATGGAGGTTTGGCCGCATAGACTACCTTGAACGCGTTTGCAAGATCAACCTCTCCAAGCTTTCGAGGATACGAAGGGAAATGTTCATCCAAGCGAGGAGAGGAGATCTCAAATCGTCATACACGGACTACAGGAAATGGGGCAAAGGCAAAAACATCCGGCTGCGCTTCTCCAAGTACGGGGATGAGCAGACAGAGAAGCTCTACAGCACCCATTACTACAGCGATGAAACCATAAAGTCCGCCAAGGCCAGGATGATAGAAGCCTCTGCGATTAAGAAAGAAGCAAAGGCGGCAAACAGGGCCAAGCAAGAAGAGGCCATAGCTAGGAAGCAGGCCGCCAAAGAGGCCGCAGCAAACCCGACTGAAGTAATCATGTTCGAGGCTGAAGCGGCAAACGAGAGGCTGATCCCAGAACTCTCGGCTGTGGAGTAAGCGCAAAAACGGCAAGAAAAAATGCGGCAAACTCCCAACGTATACGCTCGCAAGAGGCAATTGTGAGCATATAGAGCCATCTTTGGGAGATATATTGCGAGCCCTGCGCGAATGCGCGTGGCGCGTGTGAACCGTCAGGCCAAGGGGACAACCCCTTGGCCTTGTTAAGTGGTAGAGAGAAAAAAAGCTAAAATTTGCGAAGCTCACGTTTGTTAGCGCCCCTAAAAATCAGGATTCCTAAGTTCCAGGCCTGAGAATTAATAGCAAGCCCGGAATCCTGAGTTATTATTAGCAGGATAAAAATTGACAACTGGTTTTGGCATTAGAGGCGCGCCCTCGAATGATTCCGGGAATAGAAAAGCAAAACCATAGGCGTACGACAAAAACCCCGCAAAGCTTGGCTTTGCGGGGTTTTATCATGCAAAAGGATGAGGCATTGCTTTGCAAGCTCTAAAGGGCTTGAGATTGGTTTTAACCGTACCATGTTCTAAGAGTGCGTTCTAAAAGGGCTCTAACTCAAAAAAACTTCTCAAAAAAAGCCCTCTTAAAAAGCTCCTAAAACAGGAAGTTCACTCCCTCATAGCTGTACAGCTTGCAAGGAACGGAATAAGGCGGGTCTGTCGCTTCAAGCTCTCCAGCCAAGAGCTTTTCCGCCGCCTTAATGGTCTTTCCAACCCAGTCCGCTGAAAGCGTGTTTATTCCGTGGGCGGGGTGGATGTATTCCAAATCCAATGATTCAAGCCTTTTCAGGCTTTCGATAAACGCCGGGATGTTGCGCCCGTCGCCAAACATGTAGACTGACGAGTTGGAGATTGTGTCTCCGACAAAAAGGCGCTTTCCAACGCGGTCAAGAAGCGCTATGCTCCCTGGGGTATGGCCAGGAATCAGCACTACTTCCAGGTCGATGCCGCCAAGGCTAAAAATCTGCCCTTCCCATATCGGCTGAACTTTCGCCCCCTCGTTTCCATGCGAGAAGTACCTGGCGTACTCTGCGGGGTGCAGATAGGATGGAGCAAAGTACTCCTGCCCGCCAGTGTGGTCCTGGTCGGAATGGGACAGGACAAGGGTTATCGGCTTATTCGTCAGGGAATGGACGGCTTTCTCAAACTCTTCCCCTCCGCTGGCGCAGGCGTCAAACAGAATCGCCCGCTCAGTGCCCTCGATAAGATAGCTTCTGACGAACCCTTCTTCGTCAATGGTGAAAATGCCGGGAGCTATGGTTGCTGTGGAATACATGTCGTCACCTCATATTTATATCAGCGGCCAGCGGCCGCTTTGTGAGCTTTTGGGTTTGGAAGCTGGGAAATGGAAAAACAGGCTTGAAAGTCATTAAAGTCCAGGATTTAAGGATTTTGCTTTAAATTTAAAATGCAAAGCTCTAAAAATATAAAGCCCTAAAACGCAAAAATCACAAGGCAAGGCAGGATCCTCCTGCCTTGCCTCTAAAGGCCATATAAACAATCCTACAGGAACCGCTCCAAAACTCTGTACAAAAGGTATCCCAGCGCGGAAACCAGTATCGCCTTTAATAAGTTGAAAGGCGCGACGCTAAGCAGGATCAGCGTCCAAAGGCTGTTGATGCCGGGGTTTACGGCTGTGCCCATGGCTACGATGCCGCTTATGGGCAGCTGCAGAATCCTTGAGTAAACAGGTATAAGCAGGAAATAGTTTAAAAGGCACGAAGCTATCACCATGGCAACTGTGCCCAAGACCGCGCCAAAGATGAAGCGCTTGGCTTGGACTATGTGGGTTCTGGTCATGAACCTGTGATTGTTCCTGGTTGATGTGACAATTCCCAAAGGCAGAATATAAGACGCGCCTACCAGGAAGTTTGCGAGCTCTCCAATTCCGCTTGTGTCATTCTTGATTAGGAGCTTGACCAGGTTCTTGACGAGCTCGGTCAGCAGTCCAGCAAAAGGCCCAATAGAGCATGTGGCTATAACCGCTGGAACGTCAGACACGTCGATTTTCAAGAAGCCTACAAAAAAGGGCAAGGGAAAGTCGATCAGCATCAATGGGACGCTGATTGCCGCAAGTATGGCCACCCTTACAAGATCAGCTGTGCTGAGTTTCATATAACCGAGGTCGGTCGCGCAACCCGCTCAACCGGCCTGCACCTCCCTTTTTATGGACAAGCAGAGGCTTGGCCAAAATGAGTTGCGCTTGCGGCCCGGGAATCCATGCCCCCTAAAGCCTCCACGGTTACAGTATATCATGCTAAAGGCAAATTGCCAAGGCCTTTAAGTTCAAATCAGGCAAAATTAAAACTAAATTGGTGCGGAGTATGTGTTTGTGGCATTGGCGAACTTCGTGTACTGGCCCATCCATGTAAGCTCTATCGTTCCTGTGGGGCCATTTCTCTGTTTTGAGATGATGACTTCAGCAATATTTTTCTTTTCTGTTTCGGGATGATAGTACTCGTCCCTATATAAAAAGACAACAACGTCCGCATCCTGCTCAATAGCGCCAGATTCCCTCAAATCCGAGAGCATTGGCCTGTGGTCTGTCCTGCTCTCCACGGCGCGGCTAAGCTGCGCCGCTGTAAAAACCGGGCAGTTCAACTCCTTAGCCAGCCCCTTGAGAGATCTTGATATCTCAGAAATCTCCTGCTGGCGAGACTCGAACCTGGAGGTTGAGGTCATGAGCTGCAGGTAGTCTATAACAATAAGCCCTAGGTTCTTGTCCGACTTCAGCTTCCTGCACTTGCCCCGAAGCTCCTGCATGGATATGCCAGGCGTGTCGTTAATGTAAAGCAGCCCGTTAGACAAAGGCCCAACCGCCGAAGCGATCCTTGCCCACTCAGGCTCTTGCAGATCTCCGGTCCGGACTTTCTGCGCGTCAACGTTCGCCTGGCAGCAAAGCATTCTGTTCACGCATTGCTCCTTGGACATTTCCAGCGTAAACAAAGCGGTGCATACCTGTTGCTTCACAGCCACGTGCTGCGCTATGTTAAGCAGGAACGCCGACTTTCCCATTGAAGGCCTGGCGCCAAGCAGAATCAGATCAGAGTTTTGAAGCCCTGCAGTCTTCAGGTCAAAGTCGGTAAACCCAGTAGGAATGCCAGTGATCTTCCCCTTGTTCTTGGACAGCTCCTCCATCTTTGCCACAGCGTCCACAAGCACTGTAGATATGTGGGCGAAGTCAGAAGTTGTCCCCTTTGAGCTTATGTCTAGTATGGCCTTCTCAGCCCGCGACAGAAGATCCGGGACGCGCTCCTTCCCTCCATAGCACGCGTTGGAGATGAACTCACTGGCCTTTATCAGCTTCCTGGATATGGACTTGTCCGCGATTATCCTGATGTAGTGCTTCATGTTGGCAGTGGTGTAAAAGGCTGTTATCAGCTCAGCTATCCTCTGCCTTCCTCCAGCGGTCTCAAGCGTCCCCAGCTCGGCCAAGCGGTCAGTTATAGTTACCGCGTCAACAGGCTCGCCTTTTGAGTACAGGTTTACAGCGGCTTCAAACACGCTTTTGTTCTGTGGGCTGTAAAAGTCATCGGCCTGCAAGGACTCGTAAGCGCTTGCCAAAGCGTCCTTGTCCACAAGAACGCAGCTTAAGGCGGCTGTTTCAGCCTCTAAGTCATGCGGCGGTATTCTTATCGCCGTTTGGGGGACGCTAGGCAACTCGTCTCCGAAGTCCGAGTTGAATTCCGCGTCACTCACTTCATATTCCATGTCATTGACTCCGTATCCCATGTCATCCATAGCGTATGCCAGCGCTCAAAGCGCGTCTCCTTTCCTGCCCGCCACAGAAAGCTTTTAAAACGAGGGATTCACCCGTTTCTTAAGCGCAACGCGGCTGAAAACTGCACTTTTTGTTTTTTGAATGTTTTTGTTTATTCCACGAGCGAAAAAACTGCGCTCTCTTATATGTGAAGGTATGTGAAGGTTGAACACGAACAAAAATCCTATAGAACATATTTACATGTTTTCAATTGAATATGAGTACTTATGTTTCTCCCATAAACAGCCAAAATTTTTATGCGCAAAGAGGTACGCATATAAGATGGTTTTTGACTTAACAACCACTGCCCCAAAACGGGCTGTGGCGAGCGGGCTGACCCTTAAGCGCATATCCCAAAACCAATTTAAGGGATCAAGGAATTTTGGAATATGCGCAAGCAGGCGCTCGGGGCTGGTGTAATTATTCAGCGCCAAGGCGCTCAAGAAAAGCGTATTTCAAAGCGCCAAGGCGCTCAAGAAAGCATATTTCAAAGCGCTAAGCGCTTAAGATAAAGCATTCAAAGTCAAACCGAGTCAAACCAAGTCAACCTGGGCAAACCAAGTCAAACCAAGGCAAACCGAGCAAACCGAAGCAAACCTGATCGTGGCACTTTCATTATACTACAATCAGACAGCAGATGGGTAGGACAAATAGTGGCGTAAAATGCTAAAAAATCTCAACTGGCGGTTGAAACGCGTCTAAAATTGACATATTATGAGTGGCAACCCTGGATGCGGAAATCTTCCCTTTAAAACATGCACTTAGTAATCATAGTTCGTATTTGGCAAGCTGTCACCATTTCCCAAGTCCAACCATATCATGCATAGAGCAAGCCTTGCAAGATCAGCAAGCCTTGCTATATTAGCAAGCCTTGATAGCTCAGCAAGGGGTTTGGAGGGATCAGATGTCAAATCAGACGCAGTACCTATACGACAGGAAAGCCGCCATAGACTACGCTCACAAGTGGGCTAGGGGAAGAAACCCGAAATACTACGACTTCGAGTCGCTAGGCGGAGATTGCACCAACTATGTCTCGCAGTGCCTGTACGCCGGGACAGGGATGATGAACCATGTGAAGGATACGGGCTGGTACTACTATGACATCAACAATAGAGCGGCCGCGTGGACTTCAGTTTTGTACCTGTACACCTTCTTGACCGAGAACAAGGGATCTGGCCCGTTCGGGCACGAGGTAGGCGCAGAGTCCGCCATGCCAGGAGACTTGGTTCAGCTGAAGCTCAACAAGCCTGATTTCCAGCACACCCCTATCATTGTCTCAATCGGGAAGCCGCTCAACCTGGATACGATCCTGGTGGCCGCGCACTCGATAGACAGCGACTTCAGGCCGCTTTCAACCTATGACATAAAAGGGATCCGCTTCATACACATTGACGGGTACCGCAAGTGAGCGAAAAGGGCCCAGGCAGGAGAGAATCTCCTGCCTGGGCCCTTGGTCTTGCCTTTCGCTTTTGCTCTTTTTTCCAGCCAAACCCTACGCAGTCATTCTGCCAGCCCTGTCATTCTTCTCGGTCTTCAGCTTGAACACATTCACCAGTTCATCCAGGTTTGTGGACTGGCTGAAAAGCTGCTGGGCGGAGGCGGCCACTTCTTCGGATGTGGCGCTGTTCTTCTGCACGACCTGAGCGATCTGGGTAAGCCCGATGTTGATCTGGGAGACAGCTTCAGACTGTTCTGCTGAGGCGTTGGAGATGTCATCTACGATAGAAGAGATCTGGGCGATGTCGCCTACGATGCGATCAAGGGCCTGGGCGGTATGCCCTGCGATCTCGGTTCCTGCTGTGACGTTGGCTATGGACTCGCTGATCATCTCGGTTGTCTCTTTGGCGGCTGTCTGGGAGCGGGCGGCAAGGGAGCGCACTTCTTTCGCTACAACAGCGAAGCCTTTTCCGTGCTCGCCAGCGCGGGCCGCCTCGACTGCGGCGTTAAGCGCCAGGAGATTGGTCTGGAACGCTATGTCGTCTATGACTTTTATGATATTTGAGATCTTTGAAGAAGAGACTTTGATCCCTTCCATTGACTGAAGCATCTTCTTCATCTCGTCATTGCCGATGAACGCGTTCTCTTCGGACTTCTTGGAAAGGCTTGCCGCTTCGGACGCGCGCTGAGCGTTTCTTCTGGTCTGCTCTGAAATGGAGTCCATTGTGGCGTTAAGCTCTTCTACCGCTCCAGCTTGCTGGGTTGTCCCTTCGGCTAGGGCGTTGGAGGATTCCGACACCATGTTGGAAGAGGTTGAAACAGTCCTGGCAGTGTCAATGATGCTGAACATGACGTTGTTGAGCTGGCGGATGATTTTGTTGATGGACTCTTTGATAAGAGTGAAGTCTCCTACGTAATCGCGGTTGATCTCCTGCTCCAGGTTGTTGTCGGCGGCCTTGGACAGGACTTCGGCTATCTCTCCGACATAGGAGTCAAGGGTTCTGGACATGCCAAGAAGCGTTTCCTTGATTACGCCAAAGGCGCCTTTGTAGTCGTTGTCCATCTTTACGCTGAGGTTTCCGCTCTGCACTTCCTTAAGAGCCCTTATGGCGTCAGATATTGGCGCCTCCACGTTGTCCAGGAGGGCGTTGAGCTCGATAAAGATCTTCTGCCAGTCTCCCCTGTACTTGTCCTTGTCAGCGTGGGCGCTGAGGTTTCCTACGGAGATCTGGTGGGACATGCTTGATATCGCGTCCACTATGCCCTTGATGTCGTTGGCCAGGGATGTGACAGACTTGATTATCGTCTGGAAGTCCCCAGGCGCGTCTTTCAGGCTATGGGTAAATACCCCATTGGAGTAGTCCTCGATAGTCTTTGAGATGTCAATGATCATGTTCCTGTAAAAGGCTAGCGTCTCATTCAGGTTTTTGGTCACTTCCCTAAAGGCGCCCTGGAACTCGTCCTCGTTTATCGAATGGCTTGTCTTTCCGGCCTTGTGCTGGGTCGAAGCCTTGGATATCTCGAATATCAGCTTCTCCATGTTCTCGCCCATGTTCTGGAAGCTGGAGAAGAGCATCCCTATCTCGTCATTGTAAATCGTGTCAAACTCCATCTTGAACTCGCCTTTTGAAATGTTGTTGGCGGTCTTCACAGCTTTCTTGATTCCAGAGGTGATGTTTGTGATCATGAACGTGGCGAAGAGAAGCGAAATGATCAAGGCGACTATTGTAACCACGGTCAAAAGCAGATCCGCCTGGGTGGATACGGCCTTGCTTTGCGTCACAAACTTTGACGCCTGGGTCGCGTTTATCTTCACCAGATCGTCGATGGCCTTTTGAATGTTGCTCCCGTCAGCGCTCAAAGTCTCTGTCAGGTACTCGCTTGCCTCATCGTACCTTCCCGCGTTTATCAACGTGACAAGCTGGCTCCGGTACCCGTCAATGAAGTCTGGAAGCGTGTTGAGCAGGGTTGTCAGGCTCTGGTACTCATCATCAAGTGTAGAGCCAAAGCCCTTCACTTCGTTCAAGTATAAATTTGCTGTGGCGTTCAGCGACTCAAGGGCGCCTGTCGCGTCCTTGATCAGATCCCTGGCTTTCGCCGGGTCAGCCTCCCTTATCAGGAGCGCCTCCCTGGCCTCGGATCTGGCTGTTGCTATGTTTTGCAACATGTTGTTCAGATGGTTTAGCGGCGCTATCACGACTTGGTTAGTCTTGTTTATCAGGGTTACGCACTGGTTCAGCGCCCAGAATGACGTCCCTGCTATCGCCAAAGTGAAGAAGAGGATGATTCCTGTGTTTATCAGTAGTTTTGAGCTGATCTTGAGGTTGCGGAAAAAATTCATGCATGCTCTCCTTGTATGCCAGAATTGCCAGGAAAGCGTCCCTGGCGCGGCCTGCGATGGACAAACTCTGGAGTCGATATCGCTTGACCCTAGTATTGACACGAAGCGAGAAATTCATAGCTAGATAAACTATCCTTGGAACTGCAGCTCGGCTAAAATGCTTATGTCGATTCGCGTTCATCGTCATGCTTTCTCCAGTTTTTTTAATTCTGGAATACCGTGGAGCATTAAGGCTATTTATGGGAGGCCATGCAAAAGCTTAGTTTAAAGGCGAAAAAGGGGTGTGGGGTTCTGTGAAAGCGGGTTTAGCCGGTGGCAATGCTGCTTACGGACAAGAATTACTGTTGGAAATGGCGCAGACAAGCCTTTTGATAAATCAAGTTGCGAGGGCGAAAAGCGCTGTGGACCAGATTTTAGGGCAAAACAATAAGAGCATATCCCAAAATTTTATCCGAGGCGCCGGAAAAATCCGGCGTTGAAGCATTCGCCAGGATTTTTCCGGCGCCAATTCGGAATTTTGGGATATG
>JAISWZ010000305.1 GCA_031270945.1 Clostridiales bacterium
GCAGGAATGGCTTAAACAAGGGATTTCAGGGTAGCGTACAAGTCAGTCAAATTCAATAGATTATCATGTACATCGGTTCCTGCCAATTCAAAGTTTGAGTTGTGCTTTTAGAAAATGGTGCAATCAAGGGATTTAGACGCATTGAAAGTTTATCAAGGAGACTATTTTGAGGGGGCGGCGCTTTTGAAACGGTAGCAAGACAGCTCAGCTTTGGGTTCGTCGAGAATCGCCTAACAGTTGTTATTTTGAGGCCAGGCTTAGAGCTTCTCCGTCTAGCCGAGATGGGAAGGGGCACTTGGCTACAAGGCAAGATGCTCGCAGAAATGGCTTAAACAAGGGATTTAAGGGTAGTGTGCAAGTCAGGCAAATTCAATAGATTATCATGTACATCGGTTCCTGCCAATTCAAAGTTTGAGTTTCACTTTCAGAAAATGGCGTAATCATACGGTTTAGACGCTGTGAAAGTTTATCAAGGAGACTATTTTGAAGGGGCACTTTCGAAACAATAGCAAGGCAGCTCAGCTTTGGGTTCGTCGAGAATCACCTAACGATTGATATTTTGAAGCCAGGCCAAGAGCTCCACCGCCTAGCCGAGATGATCAGGGTAACTTGACTGCGAAGCATTAATTGCTCGCACGAGTGGCTTAAACAAGGGATTTAGTAGCTGTGCGTAAGTCAGATTAATTCAGCAGATTATCATGTACATCGGTTCCTACCAATTCAAAGTTTACGTTGCGCTTTTAAAAAACGGCGCAATCATGCGGTTTTGACGCAGTGAAAGTTTATCAAGAAGAGCATTTTGAGGTGGCAGCTCTTTCAAAACGGTAACGAGGCGGATCCGCCTTTGGGTCTAGCCGAGATAGGAAGGAGCACTCAACTGCAAAGCATTAATTGCTCACAGGAATGGCTTAAACAAGGGATTTACTGGCAGTGTACAAGTCAGACAAATTCAATAGATTATCATGTAAATCGGTTCCTGCCAATTCAAAGTTTGAGTTGTGCTTTCAGAAAACGTCGGAATCATGCGGTTTAGGCGCGGTTAAAGTTTATCAAGGAGACCATTTTGAGAGGGCGGTACTTTTAAATGGTAACGAGGCGGATCTGCCTTGAGGCCTATCGCAATTACCTACCGGTTGGTATTTAAGTCATGGGTAAGAGCACCTCCGCCTAACTGTGATAGGAAGGAGCACTCGACTGCAAAGCATTAATTGCTCGCGAGAATGGCTTAAACAAGGGATTTATGGATAGCATACAAATCAGGTAAGTTCATCAGATTATCATGTACATCGGTTCCTACCAATTCAAAGTTTATGTTGCGCTTTTAGAAAATGGCGGCATCAAGGGGTTTAGACGCAGTGAAAGTTTATAATGCAGACCATTTTGAAGGAGCGGCGCTTTCGAAACGGTAGCGAGGCTGATCGGCTTTGGGTTCATTGAGAATCACATAGCGGTTGATATTGTGAACCGGGCTAAGAGCTCCTCCGTCTAACCAAGATAGGAAGAAGCATTCGACTGCAGAGCATTTATAGCTCGCAGGAATGGCTTAAACAAGGGATTTATGGCTAGTGTACAAGACAGGCAAGTTCATTAGATTATCATGTAAATCGGTTCCTGCCAATTCAAAGTTTGCGTAGCACTTTCAGAAAATGGCGGAATCATGCGATTTTGACGTAGTGAAAGTTTATCATGGAGACCATTTTGAGGGGGCGGCTCTTTCAAAACGGTAACGAGGCGGATCCGCCTTTGGGTCTAGCCGAGATAGGAAGTAGCACTCAACTGCAAAGCATTAATTGCTCGCAGGAATGGCTTAAACAAGGGATTTCAGGATAGTGCGCAAGTCAGGCAAATTCGGTAGATTATCATGTAAATCGGTTCCTGCCAATTCAAAGTTTGAGTTGCGCTTTCAGAAAACGGCGCAAACATGCGGTTTATATGCGATGAAAGTTTATCAAGCAGACCGTTCTGAGGAGGCGGCCACTTGCACCTACAGTTTCAAAGCCTTGCAATCGCCTCTATAAATTCAGCCTTTTCTTTTGCTCTTTTATCCATATTGCGATAGCCTTATTCACATCTTCCAACTCAAGGCCAAGATAATTCGCAATTGCGTTGGGGTCTGTAATGCCGTCCTCAAAGAGATTTCGGGTGCACTCAATCTTTGCCGATAAGACACGCATTCTCTCTTCTTCGTCTTCAATCATTTTTTCGCTTTCGTAAATCTCAATAGCCAGAATCACGTCCTCCAACTCAAGTTCAAGGATGTTTGCAATATAGTGCGGATCTTTTTCTCCCTTCTCAAAGAAATTTTTTACAATCTTCATCTTTAGCAATAATTCATGACGCATTCTATCTTCTTCAACAGGTGTTAACACGTTATCCTCACCTTCTTTGTTATCAATTGCAAACACGCCGCAAGACATTATTGCTCGCAAGAACAGTTTCATAGCCTTGCAATTGCCTCTATAAATTCGGCCTTTTCTTTTGCTCTTTTATCCATATTGCAATTGCCTTATTCACATCTTCCAACTCAAGGCCAAGACAATTCGCAATTGCGTTAGGGTCTGTAACGCCGTCCTCAAAGAGATTTCGGGCGCACTCAATCTTTGCCGAAAAGACACGCATTCTATCTTCTTCGTCTTCAATCATTTTTTCGCTTTCGTAAATCTCAATAGCCTGAATCACATCTTCCAACTCAAGTTCAAGAATTCTTGCAATTTGCTGAGGATCCCTTATTCCGTACTCAAGGAAATTTTTTACAATCTTCATCTTTAGCAATAATTCATGACGCATTCTATCTTCTTCAACAGGTGTCATAACGTCATCCTCACCTTCTTATCTGCAAACATTAGTTTGTCCTATATATCATGGTACCGCAAGCTCACGCATATGTCAATAGCCAAATTTCCATTCATCAGCAGTTCAGCAGTGCCTTCGCCTTCAGCCTTTCTCCCAACGCTGCCAAAGAAGGGCAGCGCACAGCGCTGCCCTTCTTAAAATCCTAATAGTTAAAAACCGCCGTTATATTGGCCGTTACGGTAAGCTCGCCTGTCTGGATGCTGGTTCTCGCGCTGGATTCATCCGCCAAAGCCTTCATTACTCCTGCGTTCACAGGAGCGTAGCTTCCGCCTGACTCCACTATCTCAACTGGGCTTCCCACGGATACGCCAAGGCTCTTTCCAACTGACCTCGCTTTGGAAATGGCGCCCTGGATAGCCAGATCCATAGCCTGCTCGTAATATGGAGTAGAGTCTTGTATCGAGAACTGAATGCCGTACCCAGCGTTCGCGCCAGCGGCAACAGCCTGGTCAAGAACCTCGCCTGTTATGTCCAGGTTGCGGACAGCTACTCTCACAACATTTGTAACAGTGTACCCTGTCACCTTATTCCCGTTCTGATAGTCAACCTGGGGATAGATGTTGTACTCGGACGTCTGTATGTCCTTCTCTTCTATTCCCAATCCCTTGATCGCCGCCAGGACTTTCTCCATGATCTCAGCGTTGGTGCTCTGCGCCACGGTAGGCGAAGCGTTTTGCACTGTCGCTCCTACGCTCACGTAGGCAATGTCAGGCTTCGCGCTTACCGACCCTTGCCCTGTCACAGTAAGCTTTCCCGCACCCTCAGCAGCGTAAGCCTCCACAGGCTTCCTCAACGCGGTTACCGCGAAGATTGCGGCGCCAGCCGCTATTACGGCAATGGATGACAAAAGAACTCGTTTGGTCATGTCTATTTCTCCTTTATCTATCTCTAACACGCTCTGCTCTTTTCTTGAACACTTTTTGAATTTTCTTGCATCTTTTTGAAGAGCTGCAGTGCATATTATACCTGTAGCGGCTTTGCGAGCACTAAGTGCATATCCCAAAATTCCGCAAGCCCTAAGATTAATTTTGGGATACGTTCTAAGAATAAATTTGGGATACACTCTTAATTCTGCATTTCTTTCCTCTTATACTTCTTAAAGAACACAATCCCGAAAGCGACTATCAAAAGAATGATCGCCAGCTGTATGCTCACTGAAGCGAAGCTGATTGCCGCCCCTTGAAAAAACCGCCCGGTAGCGTCTACCGAATTGAGAAAGCTCTTCTTGATCCGAAGTCCAAGACTGTCACCATCCAGCACCCTGACTCCGACCCTCTGCACTTCCTCCAGGTCGACTGTTATGACTGAGTACGATGCCAGAGAGTCAATGTTGGCCAGCCTAGCCTCCATCACTTCAATGTCAGCCGTTATCTCGCCCAGGCGCTGTTCCAGGTACAGTATGTCTTCAATCGCTGTCGCGCGCTCTCTCATCAAGTTGGTTCGCTCTTGCTCAACCTTCTTTATTTCAAGACGCCCAAGCGTGTCGTAGTATTCGCTGGTGGCATTCTGGCTGCTCTCGCTTGACCTTATAAGCGATCCCGTGTTCTCCAGCTCTTCCTTCGCTTTCTCAAAGCTGTCCTTAGGAACCCGCATCACTCCGTAAAACCAGCGAAGCCCGCTTTGCTCCACCCTAGCGCTTTCAACGTACCCGCCTAGCCCAGTCGCTACACCTTTTATTCTTTCCAGATCTTGATCAAAATTATCACTTTCCAGGCTAACGGAACCGTTTTTTATTACCTTTTCTTCCTGAGTCACGCCAGAGCTCAGATCATCCCTGGCGCCATAATCCATGCTTTTGGCTGAATCCATCATCGGCGCTTCCATCGCCGGCATCGGTGCTGCCGCCACTGATTCATAAGAATCGTATAAGTATCCGTTTGCGGCCCCTTGCATGCTAGCGGTGTTCCCGCTTTTCGCTGAGCATCCAGCCAAGAGCAAAACCAGTATTGCCGCTATCCATCTCCTCATCTGCCAGAACCCCTTTTCTTCGCCAGCCTGACAATAGCCACAATAAGTATCGCTATCACAGCTATGACCAGAAGCGGCACTATCGCGCCAGAGACGAAAATAACGAAGTTTTCCATGAACTCAGTAGTCGCGTTGAATGATCCTATGAACCCGCCCGCAAGCCGATCCTTAAAAGATGCCTTAACCGCCTCTTGCGGCTTGTAGGCCTCGTAAATATTCACGTCCAGGTATGCCCTGCCCACTGTGTCCTCAATGCTTCGTAGTTGGCTCACTTGCTGTTCGTATTGTGTTATCACGCTGCTTAATTGTGAATCAACTCGTATCATTACGTCCATTGTATTGCTCTTGCCCAATAGCGCTTCCAGCCGCTCTTTTTCTGTTTCCTTGGCTGATATTCTTGCCTTTGTCTCAACCAGCATTGACTGGTAACTCACCACTGTCTCTTCTTCGTAGTTCACCTCGCCCAGTTCGCGCAGAGCAACTTTAGCCGCTTCGTAATCAGCGAACTCCACCCGCCTGGTCATTGACGCGCTCTTGTTTGACCCCAGGTTCACGTTTGATGTGTCGGTGCTCCCAGCTATCAGCTTCGTCGCTTCCAGTGCCTGATCAATGTCCTCTACCTCTGCGCTTATCACAAAGGTAACCCTGTTGGCAACTATAGGCTCTACAGAAGAGACTCTTGGCGCCTCGCTCATGATTCCGGCATTGCCCGTGCTTTCAGGAAGCGCGCTAATAATCACAGAGCTTTCTGTGAAGGTGTCACCTTCAGCAAGTTCGTAGGCCTCGTAAGCTTGAGCCTTGGCGCTTTCCGAAAGATCAGCGACAGCATCCGTCATGCTGTAGTTACCCATCATAGCATCGTTTCTGGCCCTGCCCGCTCCTGATCCAACCAGCGAAAACAGCCCGCTTGCCACAACTAGAAATCCCAGTACGCAGGCTGCGAACAAGCTCGCCCTCTTCCAGACAAACGTCTTGGCCGACGCCGCTTCAGCCCTTATCATCCTTGATATGCCCGCGTGAAAATCCTCAGGCACCTCAACCATTGGCATATCCCTCAAGCTTTTGGCTATCTCAAGCGATTCGTCAAAGCAAGCCTTGCAGTCCTCGCAAGTTTCCAGATGCGTCATGAGGCGCTTCGAGGCTTCGTCGCTTAGAGTTCCATCAATGAACTGGGATATCGATTCTTCCCATTCAGCGCATTGCATCTGATTGCCTCCCCTCTCGATATATAAGACGGCTGTGTTTTAAGTTTGTTCCCGCCATCAGTCTTTTCCCTCAAATTTCCCTAACGCCTTTCGCATCTGTTTCCTGGCCCGGCTCAACTTGCTGCTTACCGTCCCCATCGGACAGTTCAGCACCTCAGATATCTCTTCATAGCTTAGCCCCTGCATGTCCCTGAGTATTATCAAGGCCTTGGCGTCATCAGGCAAAGACCCCAAAGCCTCCATTAGCTGAGCTCTCTCCTCCATCCGCAAAACCTCTTCCTCGGGCCCTTCACCAGAGGACGCCAAGTTGTCGCTCAAATCTTCGTAAATCACTTTCCTCTTTCTGCATGCGTCTATGGCGGCGTTCATGGTTATCTTGCATATCCACGCTTTGAATGAGGACACGGTCTTGCAGGTCTTGATGTTTCTGTAGACTTTCAGGATAGCCTCCTGCGCGACATCTCTGGCGTCTTCCAAGTTGCCCATGTACTTGTAGGCTATGTTCAGCACCAGTTTCTCGTACGGCAGGATCAGCTCCTCGAAGGCCTTTGGATCGCCCTTTTTAGCTCGGGCCAATGTCAATTCGCTCATGCAATCAACCCAACCCTTCATGTCCGCGCTTCGCGCGACCGCCTTTCGTTTTATACTCGCGAGCAAAAGCATCAGCAAGAGCATATCCCAATTAGAGCATATCCCAAAATTTTATCCGAGGTGCCGGAAAAATCCGGCGTTGAAGCATTCGCCAGGATTTTTCCAGCGCCATTTCGGAATTTTGGGATATGCACTAAAAGCATCGCCAGGACTTTGGCTATTTGCCCTCGAACATTGGGCAAACACTATCCGGCACCATTGGGGATATGCGCTAAAATGCGCTCGTTGTTTTCACTCGTGAGCATCCACATAAGTGAAAAGCGCAGTTCTTTTCACTCACTGGTATAAACCATGTAAATATTTTGAAAAACCCCTTGAATAAAAGCATTTCTATCTTATAACCACTTTAGCCCAAGGGTTTTAATTCAGAAATTCGGAGTGTCTCCAAGCTCCCCAGCAAAAATTTTGAAAAATCCCTTGAACAAAAGTTTATTCTTATATCACTTTAGCCCAAGGGGTTTAGCCAGAAATTCGGGGCATCACCCCCATAGAATTAATACGTATTATGACGCCTCTTGTTTCACCTAAGGCCATCCAGCTTTATCTTCACCTTTAGAGCTCAAGCCTGTCCCAAGCTTAGGAAACCAGTGTGTTGCAGATCTCAAGCCTTAAAACTTGAAACAAAAACTAGAAATAAATAAATCCCATGTTTTACAATTCCCAAGTCCGCGCAGAATTCTCCGACTGCTTGTTAAGAGCGTACCCAGAAATTTTAATTGCGATGCTTATCGCGACTTTTCCAAGCCAAAAAATCGTTTTGGATATGCCTTAATCATTTGGATATGCTTTAATAATTTGGATATGCTCTTAATAATATGTAGAAATTGCAAAGCCCCGTCGCAAGCGCGAAGGGGCTGATTGCTTGGCAGGAATCCCCGCCACGCCTCTAACCGAGGCGCTACTAAATTGTCCCAAGATGCCGGTCCTACATTTTGACACCTAGCCTAAAGCTAGGGGGGTGTCCGCATAACAGATTCCGTCTTCCACCGCCCAAAGGGAATTAGCTTGCGGCCTGACGTACA
>JAISWZ010000569.1 GCA_031270945.1 Clostridiales bacterium
CGACGCCGATACCGACGAGAACAGACAGTGATAATGACGGACTGCTTGACAGTCTGGAGTACTATGCACACCGCACTGATCTGGATAATTGGGACACAGATGGCGACGGACTCTCTGACGGCGACGAGGTCAATGTTTACGACATTGCTCCTTTGAAGGCAGACACAGATGACGATGGATTGCTTGACAAAGATGAGGTTGACTGCGGGACTGATCCGAATTTACCGGACACAGACAAAGACGGGCTGTCTGATTACGAGGAGGTCCGTGTCCATGACACTGATCCTTTGGCCTGGGACACAGATGGTGACGGGGCCCGGGATGGATGGGAGATCGAGAATGGCCACGATCCTAAAAAGTTCGACGACCTGTTTAAACTCTCAGCAAAGATAAAAGAAGAATACGACAATAAGCAGCATTGGTTCACATGCGAAGTCAAGTATGAAGTTCCAGGAAAATATGTTGAAAAAGGAAAACTAGTGAGATGCAGCTCATCCTTCAACGATTCTAACACGAAAGGATACATGTTTCCCGCGATACGGCTGAACTTGGATGGGGCTGATACTGACCCGAATATCAAGAACAAAAACTTCACTTACCGTTTTGAATTTGACCAGAAAATCTACAATGGTGTGATAGCCCATGGCCTCGAATTTCCACCCTATGGAGCAGGATCTGCACAAGGGGTTGGGGGGGTAAAGACAGATGTAGGCAACGACTACTTGGATGTTACCCAGACCTACAGATACGCGATTTTCATTTTGAAAGAAAGCAAATAGAATTTCCCCAAAGCCCGAGCAAGTATCGTTGAAGCATCGCAGGTTTTTCATGGGCCACTTTAGGAAGTTTGGGATATGCACAAAAGGCAAGGAGCGCGAGCTCTTTGCCTTTTTTTATGGCTATCTAAGAGCATATCCCAAAATTATAATTTTGGGATATGCTCTTAGTGCTTTTGCCGCTCATATGATCCATGCCTTGGCTTAAGGAATATAATGGCTTAGTTCTCTTTCAATACCTTTGCAAAATTCTCTGCCTAGCCCTAAAAGGCCTTGAAAAACAAGCAATAAAAGCATACTGCCAAAGACTTCGAGCTTGGAGCAGCTTGGCATGAAAAAAAGACATATGCTTTGCTCCTTTTTGGGAATGTTTTTTGTTGATTTTTCAGTTTATAATCATCTTATCCAGCCTGTTTAGGCAAAAGTAACAGGCTCGAAGCGGCAACCCGCCGCTTGAACACTGCAGGAAAAAGCCATTCCAAAATTAGGAGGAAAAGCAATGAAGAGAATTATTTCGGCCTTGCTCGCGGCAGTCTTGGCGTTCTCTCTCGCGGCATGCGGAAGCGGATCCCAGCCAACAGCAAACCAGGAACCGGCAACCGCTGCGTCACAAGCTCCAGCGGCGGCAAAAACAGCCGCTCCAGCAGCTGACCCCGCGCCAGCGGCAGAACCAGCGCAGACAGGCGGCTTGCCAGTCCTTTCGCCGTCTAATCCGGTAACGCTTACAACATGGATCACCTCCAATTACGCAGCGCCCTCTAACGACAACAAGCTGACAAAACTGCTCAAAGATAAGCTTGGCGTTACAATCAGCTACGAGATTATAACCCCTGACAACGCAGACCAGAAAATCGGCGTCATGCTCGCTGGTGGAGACTATCCTGATCTCGTTGGAGCGGTCGAGCTCAATGCACGCTTTATCACTGGCGGAGCGCTTATCCCGCTTGATGACTACTTGAAGCCCGATGTCGCTGATGTTCTCTACACACATGTCGAGCCGTATTGGAACCGCTTGTCATTTGACGCTGGAGACGGCGCGAAGCACATTTACGTATTGCCCAACTACAACCGCTACTATGGAGAAATCACTGGCGGAACAAACTACAGCGCCTCCGGCTTCTGGATCCAGAAGGACGTTTTGGCTGACGCTGGATATCCAGATATTGAGAACATGACTTTGGACAAATACTTCAAGCTGATCAAGGACTACATGGCCAAGTACCCGACAATCGAAGGGCAGCCGACCATAGGGTTTGAAATCTTGGCAGCGAACGGCAGGGAATGGGGCCTCACAAATCCTCCTGAATACCTTGCTGGAGCTCCAAACAACGGCGGCGTTATCGTTGATTCCAACAATGTAGCTGCCATATTCGCCGACAAGGAAATTTCAAAGACATATTACCAGTACCTGAACCAGATGAACGCTGAAGGCGTAGTTGACCAAGAGACGTTCACGCAGACTCTTGACCAGTATCTGGCGAAGCTCGCAAGCGGCCGAGTTCTAGGAATGTATGACCAACGCTGGAACTTCGGAAACGCTTACGATTCTCTGCACTCCGCTGGCAAGGATGAGCGCACATATGTTTCCTTGTTGCCTGTGTATGATGGCTACAAGCCTTACTACGCTGATCGTGAAGTCATGAACATAAACCAGGGCTTCGGAGTTTCCGTGTCCTGCCAGCAGCCTGATGTCGCTGTGGCGTTCCTGAACACCCTCCTTTCTGAAGAATGGCAGAAACTTCTCTCTTGGGGCATTGAAGGCGAAGACTATTCAGTTGGTGCCGACGGTCTGTTCACCAGAAGCGAAGCCCAGCGCAACAACGCGAAAGATCTTGTTTGGAGAGCCTCCAACAGGCTTGAAGCTCTTTTGGACATATTGCCAAAGCACCAAGGCACTTACTCAGACGGAAACGCCTACAGCGCTGACGATCAGCCGACCGAGTTCTTTGCGACCTTGGTTGACTACGACAAGGATTTCCTTACAAAGTACAACAAAAAGACCTGGAGAGATTTCCTGAATCAGCCTCCAGACAATCCTGTATACTATCCAGCTTGGAACATAGCTCTTCCAGACGGAAGCGAAGCTCAAATGGCCAACACCCAGCTTACCGACACCTCTCTTCAGTTCCTGCCCAAGGCTATACTGGCCGCTCCATCAGAGTTTGAATCCATCTGGTCAGATTATGTGGCGCAAATCGGCAAGATCAACATAAAGGCATATGAAGACGCTGTAAACGCTGGCATCCAGGAAAGAATCGCGAACTGGGGCTAAGCCGGATCATGCCGCCTGGCGATTGCCAGGCGGCGTTTTCCTATAGGACATGTTGGAAAGGAGGCTTGGAATGGGCAGCGGCGCCGCAACAAACACGAGAAAACGAAGCTTCTGGAGCGTAGTGTCTGGCCAGCGAGAGCTGATTTTGATGAGCGTTCCCCTTCTGCTTTACAAGGTCTTGTTTTCCTACGTCCCGATAGGCGGCTGGACAATGGCTTTCCAGAACTTCAAGCCGGCGATCAGAACCTGGTACAAGCAGCAATGGGTTGGATTCGACAACTTTGTCAAGCTCTTCACCGGGCTTAATGGAGAAAGGTTCATAAGGGACATTGGCAATACCCTTGCCCAGAGCCTGCTGACATTGGTTCTTGGGTACGTGTGCTCAATCGTTCTGGCTCTCTTGCTCAATGAGGTCAAGAACATCGGCTTCAAAAGAGTTGTGCAGAACATTACATACATGCCGCACTTCCTCTCCTGGATCATAGTCGCCGGACTGGTCTCAACAGCCTTGTCCGTCCCGACTAGCGGAGGCATCATAAACACTGTGCTCATGGGCCTCCACATCATTGACACTCCCATACTCTTTTTGGCCAATCCAGGCTACTTCTGGGGCATAGTGGCTGGATCGCATTTGTGGAAAGAGCTTGGATGGAACACGATCATCTACATGGCAGCCATAACAGCCATCGATCCGGCTCTTTACGAAGCCTCGGACATGGACGGCGCCAACAGGTACCAGAAGATGTGGAACATAACCCTTCCATGCATCAAGTCCACAATAGTGATCCTGCTTATCATGAGCATCGGAAACGTTTTGGAAGCCGGCTTTGAAATCCAATACTTCCTTGGCAACGGGCTTATAGTTGAAAAGTCAGAGACAATAGACATCTTCGTGCTTCGCTACGGAATCCAGATGGGCAACTTCTCCCTGGCCACTGTCGCGGGCATGTTCAAGACAGTGATAAGCATACTCCTTATAACAGGAGCGAACTTCATATCCGGCAAGCTCGGCGAAGAGAAGCTGATATAGGGGGAGGAGAACATGAAAACGAAGAACCTCGATCTTGAGAACATCATCTTCACCACCCTCAACACTGTCTTTCTGGTAATCCTTGCCGCCGCCATGGTTTACCCATTGCTGAACACATTGGCTGTCTCCCTTAACGACGGAATGGATACCGTGCGTGGAGGGATCTACCTCTGGCCCAGGATATTCTCTCTTCAGAACTTCCGAGTCGTGTTCCACATGGATACCATTTATACGGCTTTCTTTGTAAGCGTTGGCAAGACCATAGTTATTGTGGCGACAAACCTTTTCTTCACATCCATGCTGGCCTATACGCTGAGCCGAAGGGAATACATCTTCAACAAGCCGATCACGGTAATCTTTGTTCTTACCATGTACTTCAACGCAGGGTTGATACCAAACTACATGCTGATCAAGAACCTGAACCTTCTGGGAACTTTCACTGTGTACTGGCTTCCCAACGTAATCAGCGCCTTCAATCTTATCGTCATACGCACATATATCAAGACCATACCGGAAAGCCTTATCGAGTCGGCGAAGATAGACGGCGCTGGCGACTTCAGGGTGTTCATGCAGATCATAATGCCGCTGTGCGTTCCGACCTTGGCTACAATAGCGCTGTTTGTCGCGGTAGGATCCTGGAACTCATGGTTTGACACGTTCTTGTACAACTCCAGCAAGCAGAATCTCTCCACCCTCCAATATGAGCTGCAGAAGCTTCTCGCAAGCACTTTGAGCGCGGGCGGCGCACAAGGCGGAGGCGCGAACTCGGCAGCGCAATCAGGCGCTTCAAACGCCACAACGCCGCAGTCCATAAGAGCAGCCATCACCATAGTCGCAGCTGTTCCCATACTTATTGTTTATCCGTTCCTTCAGAAGTACTTTGTAAGCGGCCTGACCATAGGCGGAGTAAAGGAGTAAAAAGAAAGCCGTTTCCGATAGCCGGAAACGGCTTTCTTTTGTTTAGGTTTGCCGATGGCGCTTTGCTGGAAGAATTTAGAGTTTCCGCTTTCCGCTAGCTAATGTCGAAATATTGATAAAACTTGAAATTAGATCAACGAGCTAGATCAGCCTCGTTATTCTTGTTTCGATATTTAAAAGGGCCCGCAAGATTTCAACTCATTCTCACCATTGAGATGTCCGCATGTTTCACGGACGCGAATTCATTTTTCCTATTTTTTCTCTTGACAAGTGGACGGCTGAGTGCTACACTATAGGTGATCGAACGGTAACCGATAAAAAGGAGGCAGAGCTTATGCCCGATACCAAGGAGAACATTTTGCAAACCGCTTTGCGCCTGTTCGCGCAAGACGGCTATGAGGCAGTGTCAGTCAGCGCCATCACTGGGGAGCTAGGCATGACCAAGCCCGCGCTTTACAAGCACTACAAGAGCAAGCGCGATATCTTCGACCATATCGTCCTGCGGATGGCAGAAGCAGATGAGAAAAACGCGATGAGTCTAGATGTTCCTGCTGGGGCGTTCCAAGAGGTGCCGGGAGCCTGCCGTGAAGCGGCGTTCAAGAAAATCAAGGCGTTCAGCATGGCGATGTTCAAGTATTGGACGGAAGACGAGTTCGCGTCGCGCTTCCGCAGGATGTTGACGCTGGAGCAGTACCGCAGCCCGGAAATGGCGGATTTGCTCAACCGGTACCTGACGGGCGGCGTCATCGACCACACGGAGGACTTGATGCGCGGAGCGATAGCGTCAACAGACTGCAAGGACAAGGATGTAAAGGTTTTGGCCATCGAGTATTTTGCGCCAATTTACATGATGATGAACCTCTACGACAACGCGAATGACAAAAAGGCCATCGCAGAGCTGGTTGAGAAACATATCGACTATTTCATGGAACCAATGATGAGGTGCAGGACATGAGGACGGTCTTGAAGATATTGGCAGTGAGCGTTGTGACTACCGTTTTTCGTATCGCAATGCAGATGGTGATTCCTGAAGCGGATCAGAACATTCTGCAACCAAGCGCTTTTGTGGCAAACGGTACATTGCCGCTCGTATTCAGCGTCTATGCCTTGTTTGTGTACGGCATGCTGACTGCGGCGTTCCTGATGTTTTGCCAAGGGGTTTCGGGAGGCGGAATCGTTCAGGGCTTAAAGTACGGCACCACGCTGTCTTGCATCTGGGCAACGTTCATGTTTGAGCAGCTTCCGCATGGCACGTCGTTTTTGCTGGACAATGCTCTGTACGCTCTGGTAGACGCGCTCGCGCTGCTCGTTATGGGACTGTTGATTGGATTGTTGCTTGCGGGCAAGAACAATGTGCCAGAAAACGCTCAGAGAAAGGCCTCCAGTGGTAGCAAAGTCTCATCTGCAAAAACCGCCGCTTGGATCCCCGTTACTGCGCTTGCGTTTGTGCTTGGCAGACTGCTCCAATACAATGTGTTCAACACCTACTCGTCGTTTGAAGCCAAACCAGTCATAACGATGCTATGGTGCATTGGTGCGGGAGCGGTTTCTGCAGGGGTGACGATTTGGTTCCGCAACCGAGCAGCAGACACAGGAAAGTTTCGCCATCCGCTTGCCATAGCATGTTTGCTGTTCGCGTTGAACCTCGCTTTTTTCAACTTTTTCATGCCTCTGGTGCTTGACGTGAGCGTTTTAGATTTGCTAACCAGGACAGGAGTGGACATCGCCGCCATCTCACTTGGCCTACTGATTGCGACATCGGCAGTAAAAGAGATGAAGGCCGCTTCGGTTGAGGGTCTGCCGGAAAGCGGGTCAGGCAGATGATATGGAGGAAAAAGAGATTGGGTATTGCAGCAGGGATCACGCTTGTGATAATCGGCGGTTTTGTGATTTTCGAGTGCATCCCGTATAACCCGCTGAAATCGGAGTTCCATGCCGATGTGGAAAGGCTCATGAGCGCGGAGAACACCCTATTTGATGAAGGCGAGTTGTTCAGCGAGAGCGATTTCGCTGACGCACCAGAGGCAATACAGAGGTTTATCAGGCATTCCGGATTCATCGGGACGCCAAAGATGACATACGCCAAACTGTCCATGAAAGATGTCCGCTTCAAGTTGGACGGACGGGATATGAGCATCGACTACACACTGTACGACTTCGCAGTGCGTCCGGACAGGACAGCGCTTGTTGAAACGTCGTTTTACGGAATCCCCTTTGACGGATACGACTATCTGGTTGACATGAGCGCAGGCATGAGAGGCGTTCTAGGCAAAGTGGCCACAGTCGTAGACCAAACTGGAGAGTTGATGGACAAAGCGCAACTCGTAACCCTTCTGGGTGAAAGTCCGATTTGCCCCTCCATCTGGCTTGCCGACTATGTGACCTTGGAGCATATCGACCAAAACCATGCGCGAGCGACCCTCACATATCAAGGAATCACGGCCAGCGGCATATTTGCCGTGAATCAACCAGGGGAGATAACGACGTTCACAACCGAGGACAGAGCAATGTCCCTTTCTAGCGGAGGGATGGCGTATACGCCATGGACAGGAGCATTCTCTGACTACAGGGAGAATGACAGGGGCGTCCTGTTCCCGTGGCATCTAAAGGCGATGTGGAACCTCCCGGAAGGCGATTATGTCTATCTCGACGGCGATATCAGCAGTGTAGAGTATGGGAGCTGAATACTCGCAGGATAGGGAGGCAAAAGAGTTGGCGAGCGATGAATGAGGCGACTGCACTAATTATCGCTCAAATGCGGAATTTTCTAGTCATTGCCCGCTTCAGAAGCCAGTCGGGCTGTTCCCGCTAACGAACAGAAAATTCTAAAACATGCCGCTCGTCAGCATTCCTTGAACCCAATCGATTGCAAAAGCATTGGCAACCCAATAGGAGGAAGACGCCTTGCAGCAAAAAGCATTAGTCATCATCGACATTCAAATGATATAACGAAGAACTACAAAGAGACGGCCTGACCATAGGCGGAGTAAAGGAGTAAAAAGAAAGCCGTTTCCGATAGCCGGAAACGGCTTTCTTTGTTTAAGGGCTTTGGGAGGGCGTGTAATGCCAGTAATGAGACCAAACACACATTCGGCGTTTCAATTTCACTTGCCGCCATCTCTTCAAGACATTTCAATGTTTCGACATTTAAAAATGTCCGCAAGTTTCCAACTCAGGTTCACTAGAGCTCAAAGATGGCAAGGGCAGCGAGCTTTACTCCGTCGCCAACTTTGAGCTATCCGATAGAGACGAGATTTATGAATGCGACAAAAACTATTTGCGCGGACTGTGCGGAGCCATTAAAGACGTTGAATTCGAGACGATATTTTGTGATTTGGCCAAGGAATCCAATGACGGCAAGGCAATTTAGGCGTTAGCTGACCGATCAAAGGCAGGATTTGGCATTGATTCATTTCTCGCCGCACTAACTGAAGAATGGCGTTTCAGCGATGCTTGCTCTTAATAGTTCCGACACTTTAAGCTCATTTGGCTCTCCTCCGCTTCCAAAGCGGCACTCGATTGTTTTGTTTGTTCTTTTTTTCAATGAGCTTGTTCTTTTTTTCAATGAGTTTATCCCTTTCCTCAAGGAGTTTATTCCTTTCTTCAATGAGCAAGGCTTTTTCATCATCCACATAATATGAGCTGATTAGGATCTGTCCTGGTGCTGGTCGCAGGTGCTTGGGGAAGTACCCTGATTCAAAGGTGTGTACAGTTTTCATATGATCAGGCACCAATCGGCCAGCGTAATAATCCAACATGTCTTCTTTGGTTATTAAAGCGTATGAGTCATCTTTAGTGCTGCTCTCGTTTGCGATTAACCAAGGTTCTTCATTTTTTGGCATTTTCATGAAGGCCATAGGCAAAAAGTCATCGTATGTATCCAGCACTACATCTATGCATCTTTTTTGCAATTCGTTTAGCGCATTGTCATCATATTCATCCCAATAACCACTATGGTAGTCAAAATCGGAAAACGCTTCGTGAAGGGCAGGGCATATCGGGCCTCTAGGCCAAGCGTAAAAATCTTCATCAAATATCGGAACTTCATGCCATGCCAGTATCCAGCCTTGTGCATAGTAGCATAGAAATTCGATGCGCAATGGAAATATATGGCCCGATTTGTGAATGATATACTTTGCTACATCAATAATGCTGGGCAATGAGCACCCTCCTGTCAATCTTCTCTAACCCGATGAAAGAATTGCATATCTTTAATCAATTGCAAGTGGTTTCAGTGTTATTTTGCGACGATTTTTCTATAAAACTTCAAGATCCAGATCCCACCAGATTATAGAAAAAACGCCGTCTTCCCTTGGTATACCCCAAAGTCTTTCTTCGCCTAACAAATAAAGCGAGAAAACACACCCATGGTAGTAATCAAGTTTATCAAGTCCCAGTATGCCAATCCTTTCAATGGCTTCATTGTTAAGCAACGTATCCTCGATTGAAACCAAACCTTGTTTCATTTTACCCCAAGGTTCATTTTCATAACCACTCATTATCTGTAAAGCGACTATGAACTTTTCAGGCACCTTTAAAGTCCATTTTACATGTCCAAAGTCGTAATTCTTGAAGGACCACAAAGGATGCAAATGAAAAATGAGATCCAATACATTATCAGGGTTTGATTTCTCGTTCTTATCAGAGTCGCTTGAAAGAACTGCATTTGTCGATTTATATTTGTTCATTTTTGTATGCCTCGATCTTCGCACATTCAATTGTAAAAAAATCAAACATGCTTTCTTTTGATATGATATTTTTGCATTTCTTGCCGAGCTTTAAATCACCACGCGCTTCGATCCATGGAGTTTCCTGATGAACGATTTCCGTGAGCTGAAATGGAAGATATTTCAAACAACCTTTTAGTACGGCATCTACGTAGTCGCTTTCGTCTTCATTTAGCGCACAAGGGTCATATTCGCCCAGATCGCCATCCCTCAAAACAAAAACGCCTTTGTGAAGTTTCAACAGCTCATCGCAGACCGGACCGCAAGCGAATGCCATAAAGTCTTCTTTAAACAAAGGTTCCTCCGTCCATGCAAGAGTCCATCCTTGAGAGTAGTAGCAGAGCTTGTGCAACCTCATTGTTGTAATTTCACATGTCTTGTGGAGTATGTATTTGGCGACATCAACAATTTTAGGCAAAGACATCCCTCCTCCTATATATTGGTATATATCCAGAAGTGACTTTTCACTGGGCTAGTATTGAGTTTCCAAAATCCAAACATAGTCTGTGAATGCACTTGACGTCTGCCGCAAATTTAATAGCCAATTAAGAGCATATCCCAAAATTCCAAAAAAGGCTCGGGGAAAAGGCATGCGATGCTTCAATGCGTGGCTTTTCCCGCGCATAAAACAATTTTGGGATATGCTCTAAACTAGGAATCGACATTTTAACTTAAAAACGATTAAGGATAATCTCAAACATCTTGAGCTCAAGCTGTTACTATAAATCTAGATAAATGGCTGTGCTTTGTCAAAAACCATCGCACATCACTAATGCATTGTACAATGGTATTTGACAAGCAGTGAAACATTGGCACTTATTAATTATTTTCTATGATTCTGCCGTAACAACCATCGGACAAATAGACGTAAATGGCGTAAACGCAAGCTTTGTCCGCCGCATCAGCCTTTAGTCAAAGCCTTGATTTTAGGGCATTGATGGAGTTCTTACGGCAGAATCTTTCTATGCATTAAATGAGGATACTTACGAGTGAAAACTTCCACCAAATGCGCCGCTTTCGCGAGCATTTGCCGATTTGAGTGAAAAGCTCAGTTATTTTCGCTCACTTGCATAAGCCAAGCGATCTCGACCGTAATTTGCCTTCAGTTTTCGCTTTAGTTTTTTACGGGATCTTTTCCAGCGCCGTATTGGAACATTAACCTGATTGGTTTCCTCAATGAGTTTGTTCGTTTCCTCAATGAGTTTGTTCGTTTCCTCAACGAGTTTGTTTCGCTCCTCAATGAGTTTGTTTTTTTCCTCATCGATATCGTTGGGAGACTCAGACACGCTGGCAACCTGGTCATCCGCCATGTTCCGATGGCTATTATTCTCTTCAAAACACCTGGGGGATCCCATTTCGACTTGGATTTTATCTTTCATCTTATCAGGCACTAATAGACCTGCGTAATAGTCCAACAAAGTCTCTTTGGAAATGATAGCATCGCCCTTCTTGTAGGCCCTCGACCAAGGAGCTTCATTTACGGGCAAAGCCATGAATTTTTCGGGTGCTAGGTCGATATAGCCTCGAAGTACTTTATCTATGCAGTATATCTGCA
>JAISWZ010000036.1 GCA_031270945.1 Clostridiales bacterium
TAAAATCCGGTCCGCGCCTCCAAAACCCGCCCGAAAATCGGCGGGTTTTTTTATTGACTTTTATCGCACGTGTACGCAGCCAGTTTTGCTATGGAATCGACATTGCCCGATATTGATGATCTTTTCCTGCATTCCAGTGACGAAATACTTACCCTTGCCGCTTTTCATTTGACGTAGGCGTCTATCTTTTTGTGAAAATATTTAAAGCGCGTTTATCTTTTTTAAATATTTAAAGCGCGTTTATTCTTTCTCAAACATCTAAGCCAATTATAAACATGCCTAGGCCATTTTACAACGGGCAAACTTTAGATTTTTGCCCGGCGCATTTAAGGATCATATATTTCCAGGGAGCTTGGGTTTGAGAGCGAGGGAAAACAATTAGAGACTCTCGTCCAAATCTCCGCTTGTCCCAAGCTAAAACTTATATATAATTCACAGATCTTATCGCTCCAGATCATAACAAGTCCCCCGGCAACGCCGGGGGACTTGTTAATGCTCTTCTATTCTGCCTCTGTTGTTTCGCCTTCGTTTTGCACCAGCGCATACCATTCTCTAGCAATCTTCGTTACTTCGCTGCCGCCTTTGGCGTACCAGAGCTCAACGAATTCATCGAACTTCTCAATCGGGTATTCTCCGGTTATGATCTTCGAGGCGTACTCAACATACAGCGTCCTGTTGAAAATATCCGGATATCCGTCATAAACGCTGTTGGGCAAGCCGTCTCCGGCTACCTGCTTTCCGTACCCCTGGGTTTTCTTCAGGTTGTCGATAGACCTGTCAATGGCCCAAGCAGTCTCGGTTGTCTTTATGCTGTTCAGGAACTTTGCTACTTCATCCACTGTGGTTACGTCTTCATAAGCCCGGATTATCCGGTTTTCCTGGGTCGCGTAGTCGTTGGGGCGAAGGGCTTTCTTGCCGTCCACGACGTCGTGGTGCATCCCTTCAACCCCGTATTGGAACTCGTCCCAGAGCTCTGTGTTTCCGTACGCGTCCAGAAACAGCATCACTGAATCGATGGCGTATTGATCCGCTGTGGCTGACGCCACAATAAAACTTGTTCTCGCTTGCGGAGTTGTATAAAAGCCTTCGTAGCCAGGGGCGCTGATAGGAGGCATAACTGCCCAGTCAGGCTGAGCTCCGGTGGCGTTGTATGTGTCTAAGGCATATTCATGGGACGCCTGCACCCAGTGGTAATATGTTCCGCATAGATCTGACGCCAGCTTCTCTTTCCAAGCCGCCAGATCGTTGAGCAGGCATTCCGGGTCAATCAACCCCTCGGAGTACAAGCCGCTCACGTATTCCAGCGCGTCCCGCATGTTCTGGGTAACCCCGGAATAGGTTAGCTCCCCGCCATATATGTCCCACAAAGGCATATCCCCGGATAGCGACACGCCATACATGGAAAACAATATATCCAGGTATTTCGCTTCCGCTCTTCCGCTTATGGGGATCTCATCAGCTATCCCGTTTCCGTTTGGATCCTGTTCCTTGAACGCCACCATGACATCGTGGAATTCCGCCTGGTTAGTCGGCATGGAAAGCCCCAGCTTGTCAAGCCAGTCCTGCCGTATCATCCCGCCAGTCAAAGTGTAGTTGCGGATCTGCGGCACCATGTAGATGTGCCTCTCGCCTGACGGGTCATAAGAACGCACAATGTCCCACTCTTCCTGTGGTATCAGATTCCAAAGATGAGGCGCTTTCTCAGGCAGCAAATCCGTCAGATCCAAGAGGGCGCCGCTCTTTGCCAGATCCAGCTCCATAGCGTTTATTGCCAGGAATACATCCGGCGGCTCCCCTGCCGATATCCTCAGGTTCAGCTGCTCTTGGTACGTTTTCCCTCCGTTCCACTCCACATAAGGCTGCCAGAGGCCTACGCCAACTAGATCCTTGTAGAACTGGTATGTCGGGCTTCCTTGCTTCACTTCCAAAAAGCCGGTGTTTGTGTACCATACCTCCAAGTCAGGAAGCGCAAACAGAGCTGACGCTTCCGTGCCGCTAGGCTGGCTTTGCGCGCCTTCGTTAGACACGCATCCTGGCAATGCGATCAATAGCGCAAAAGCCGCCATCAAGCATGCCATTCTTTGCTTCATGCTATTTCCTCCTCGTATTATTAGAGAATAGCCAAATGTCGCGCTGCGGGCAAAATTCTTAAACTTACCGCTCGCAAGCATAACAAGGCGCAACTAGCGTTGCCCAGACTTTCAGGCAACTGAAATCAAAAACATGCGCCGGGCTTTTTTTAAGCCGCAAAACATTTGGAGTATCCCCTAAAACCACGTTGCTGGCTTGATTGGATATAAACACGTGCCTGCAAGGTGGGTGCTGCCCTGGCGCATACCCCGGGTTGGATCAAGAGCTTTAAATGCGGGATATGCATGCGTTGCCTTTTTGATTAATGTTTCCGCCTTTTACAATAAAAACTTATGGGCATTGCTGATATAAGAATTATAAGAATTATCAGAATTACAAAGAAAATCAAGCATTCTAAGTATGTATGCTTATTATTTTTTATAACCCTGCAAATCCGACTTATGCCGCCTAGCCGCAGTTATGTTTTTGCGGATTTTTAAGTAACGATCCTAATCTCCAAGCATGCGCCATAAATCTTGCAGAAGCATGCTTTTCGTAAAGAACAGCCTAGCGCATTATGCGCCTAAAGAAAGTATACCAGCTGAGTTTCTTTTTTCAATGGGCGGACTTAACGTTTTTGACCCGCAAATTTTAGAAGAGTTTAAGCAATTGAACAAATGGCTAAAATCAGGGATTTGTGCGTTTGATCATATTTTTTATGCATCAAACTGCCTCAGCTCCAACCCAGCCCCAGCCCAGCCCAGACCAAACCCAGACCCAGCCACAAAAGGCAGGCCGCGCGAGCGGCCTGCCTTTTGATCTTTGCCTTTGCACTTTTTGAACTTTGCCTATGCTCTTTGTTCTTTACGGTTCCGCTCTTTATCTTCCCGCTCATTGCACACCGCTCATAACACATTCAACCGTTGCTCTGCAATGTCCTGCCTTCGCTTTATCCCGCTAATACTCTCTGCTCTGTCCCGCCTTAACCCTATTCACTTTCCTACTCCACGCTACTGGCAACATCCCAGTCAATGATCTTGTACGGATATCCCTGCTCTACAAGGAAGAGCTGGCGGTGGGCCGAGAAGTCTTCTTCCCTGCTGTCAGCGGTGACCAAGGCGTAAAAGTAAGCCTTGTTCTCGCCTGGCTTGGGGCGAAGGATGCGGCCTAGGCGCTGGGCTTCCTCCTGGCGGGAACCGAACGCGCCTGAGATTTCTATGGCCACGTTGGCGTCGGGCAGATCTATGGCGAAGTTGGCAACTTTTGAGACAACCAGGTTCATGATCTTGCCGGTCTTGAAATCGTTGTAAATGCGCTCCCTGACGGAGTTTGAGACTTTGCCTGTTATAATCGGAGCGTTGAGCTCATCGGAGATGATTCGGAGCTGATCGATGTATTGGCCGATTATAAGTATGTGAGCGCCCTGGTGCTTTCTGAGGATGGTTCTGATGCATTCAAGCTTTAATGGATTCTCTGCTGAAATCCGGAACTTTTCTCGTTTAGGGGCAAGCGCGTAGGGCATCCTGAGCTCGTCGGGAAGCTTTATGCGCATTTCATAGCATTCCGCTGAGGCGATAAAGCCTGTCTTCTCAAGGACTTTCCAGCCTAGTTCATGCCGCTTGGGGCCTATGAGGGCAAAGACGTCTGTTTCCAATCCATCCTCTCTGACCAGGGTAGCGGTAAGCCCTAAGCGCCTCTTGGCCTGGAGCTCTGCTGTTATCCTAAATACCGGGGCAGGGAGGGTATGCACTTCGTCGTAGACAATAAAACCCCAGTTTCTTTTTGAAAAGAGCTGAAAGTGCTTCTGCTCTTCTTCTTTGTTCTTGGAGCTTAGGATCTGGTAGGTGCTGACGGTAACCGGAAGGATCTCCTTCTTCTCGCCGCTGTACTCGCCGATCTGGGATCTGTCGATATTGGTTTTTTCCACCAGCTCATTTATCCATTGCCTGACTGCAGTGATTGAAGTGGTGAGTATCAGGGTCTCAGTGTTTAGCTTGGACATTGCTATAAGCCCTACTATGGTCTTCCCAGCGCCGCAGGGAAGAACTATGACGCCATGCCCTCCTTTGCCTCCCGCAAAGAAGCTGGAGACCGCGCTGTTCTGGTATGGCCTGGGGCTGAAGCTTGAGAGCTTCAGGGATATGTCCAGGCTGTCAGAGATGGCGTAGCCGGCCAGATCTTCAGGAGGGAACTGGAGGTTCATGAGGGCCTGCTTGATATGGCCCCTGTAGATAGGGTTGATCTTTACCCTGGTGGGCTCGGGATCCGCTATGAAGTACTTGGCGACAGTCTTCTCATTGGCCATCTGGATCATGAGGATCTCGTCGTCTGTCTCCAGGTACAGTTCCCCGTCTATCTTCACTACCCTTACTTTGCCGTACCTGTTGCTGATCTGGATTACCCTGGCTTTGACCAGTTCTGGAATGTCATACTTCGAGAACTTTTCCAGGGACGCAATCACCTGATCGCTGGTAACGCCAGCGCTGGCGGCGTTCCAGAGGGACAAGGGAGTTATCTTGTAGGTATGGAAGTATTCCGGGCTTTTGATCATTTCAGCAAATGACGCGAGCTCGTCCCTGGCTTCCTCGTAATTGGGGTTGCTGGTTTCAAGCAGCACGGTCATGTCGCTTTGGACTATCAATGGGGGGTTTTCAACTATTGTCATTTATCTTCTCCTAAATTGGTTTGGCAAAAAGGCAGAACGATGATTTTACGAAACTTTGCTTTTTCATGCCCTATTAACTTTATTATGCCACTTGAAGCGCTACGGCTTCTCGCTCTCTATTATAACAAACCTGCCGTCCTTGTTAAGCCCTTTCTTCAGCTTTGCCTCTGATCCCGGAACAAGCACCAGCCCGCCAGCGGACTGTCTGATCACGGCTGATGGAAAGGCGCTGCCGATTTCGGCCAGCAGGTACTTGTCGTCGGTTTCCAGCAAAACGACCTTTGATATCTTTATGGTAGCTGTCCGGATTTCCCAGGTGGAAAGGGTGTGCAAGACGTTGTCAGGCACAGGCATGGAGCAGTTTTCTTTCAGGTAGTTGACAAAATGCCGGACAGTCAGCCCCTCTTCCAGGGCTTTGATTATGCCGCCAATAGACAGCTTGTACGTGGCTGACGAGTCTGACTCTGAGATCCGCTCGAAGTACCTGGCAAAGAAGGGCTCATGCTCCGCCTTGCTTTTCTTTCCGTCTATTAAAATTGTTAAGTCCGTGGCGGCAATCAAGCCGCCTTCGGGCTCTTCCTCCACCTTCGGAGGAATGGCGCCTGGCATGTCAAGTATCCACGCGCCTAGGCTTGTTAGCCTGAAGGCGTGGATTGCCACGCTGGGAGGAAAGGTTTCATGCAGCCGCACATTCTCCCTCCAAGCTAGATCAACCATTCCCAAGGCGCATAGCGCGCCAAAGTAAAGCTCGATGAACCGCTGCTCGCATTCCTCCCACCAGGGGTTCTTGATGTTGAAGCCGCTTCGGTAAAAGCTGGCGGCGCATTGAAAGAAGGCGGGCTGCCTGAGCTTGATCGCTTGGTCAAAAGAGTCGAAGCTCACAAATTTCCCAACCGGGCATTGCTTCAAAAGATGCTCCAGTATCTTCTTGGGCGTTTCGAAGGATCTTGAGTATACAGAAATCTTGTTTATGCATATGAGCGTCGATTCTGGCGTGTCGTTTGTGTTCATGTAAAGGCTGTAAGCCTTTTTTGCCAAAGCCGGAGCGGGAAGAGACAGGATCTCGTTGTTTCCGCTTTGCAGGAAGGCAGTTCTGGCTATGATGTAAAGCGCTGAAGACACTTTTAGCCCGTCTCTGGTCTTGGCTTCCTTGGGAGAACAGAACGCTCCCTGAAGCTCTGCCACCTCATCCCAGCCGCCAAAGCTCTGCATTAGCGCCAGGGTTGCCTTTGTAACCATTCCGTTTGAGTCAACAGCGAAGCTCTTCTTGGAGAAGAACACAGCTATTTGCGACAAGTCGCCTATCCTTCCCTCCCTGGCGATTATCCTGTCATCTGGAAGCGGCGTCGCTTCATGGAGCCCCAAAGCCGAGTACGCCCTCCTTACGGCTTCTACAGCCACAATGGGAAAGGCTGAGCGGCTCAAGCGAAGAAGGTCAAAAACCGTGTGCTCAGAGGAAAGACGGTACGAATCAAGCGGCACGAAAGGGCCAAGGCTTGGCATTTCCTTTCTGATCCTGACAAGCTCGCTCACGCTGGCGGATCTTAGGATTGTTGTTATAAGCTCCGTGCTTGCGAAAATGTCCGCCAGAGTCTGCCTGAAGTCGGCGTTCTTGTCCACTGGGATGATTTTTGCCGCTAAGATGCACAGCTGCTTGGCCTCGCTATCAGACAGCTTGGAAATGTATTCGTCCATTCTAACCCCCCTACGCCGGGATTTCCAAGCATCCCAATCCAAGGGCATATCAGTTTTTGGGGTGTGCCCTGGAATATGGCTAAAAAAGAATAAAAAAAAGAAAAGCAAGTCAAAGGCTGGAAGAAACTAAACCTATAACAGAACTAAACTAAACTAAACTAAACTAAACTAAACTAAAGAAAAAGAAAAAGAAAAATAAAAACCAAAACAAAAACAAAAACAAAAACAAAAACCGACCAGTTACATCTCCAAATCCACATGCTTCCCGGCCTTGTCCAGCACCCCTTTTATCTTCTTCGCCTGATCCGGCTTGATCACAATAGAGTAACCTAGCCTTTGCATCTTGAACTTATCCATTGCTTTCATGTTCTCGATCTCAGCCAGGAGGAACTCGTCATCTGATTCCAGCACTGTGATAGTGCGGATCCTCAGCTTTCCGGACCTTTCGATCCAGCTGTCAATGGTTTTCAGAACGTTGTCAGGCACTGGCCTTGAGCTGTTGGCTTCCAGGTATTCCTTGAAGCGCTTTCCTGGCATTCCTTGATCCAAAGCCTTGGCGAAGCTTGCGAAGTCTAGCTTGTAGGTCGCGGTGTTGGCGTCGTCTTGGATCCTCGACATGAGATTTCCGAAAAACGGAGCGTGGGCCATCTTTGAATTGACGCCATCCACTATGATGCAGAAGTCAGGGTTGACCACAAAACCTGCCTCGGCAGGGGAATCTTTTGGCTTGTACTCAGGGATCATCCCCAAAAGGTAAGCGCCAAGGCTGTTAAGCCTGATCCCGGATATCTCGGCTGAAGCCTCGGAGTTAGAAGGATCTTCTTTAGAAGGATCTGCGTCTGACTCTTTGAAAGACAGGTCTATCATTCCCAAAGCGCAGAAGCTGCATAATAATACTTGAAGAGCCCTTCTCTCATTTTCAATCCAGCTCACCTCAAAGTCCCCTTCAGGCCGGTGAACCTTTGCCCTTCCAATGAATCCGGTCATGAAACTGTTGGCGATAGTTTTAACCAGTGTCTCGAATCGGGAAAAAGACACAAATTTTCCGATAGGCAAGCTTTTTAAAACGTCCTTGATACCGGTTCTGGCGAACTTCCAATATGCCCCCTCATATTTAAAGCCTGGAAGCAGAACCTGCTCACTAAGCGCCTGATGTGACTCGTAGCAGCGAAGCGCCTCTTCTAAGAATTGAACCGGTTCCTCCTTGATCAAGTCAAGCGGCGAATTTTCGCCAAAAAGAGAGCAGTTCACGGCGATCAGGTACATGGCGCTTGTGATCTTGAAGTTAGAGGGCTTCAACGCCTGCTTTGGCAGACAGAAGCGCCCTTTGCTCTCAACACAGTCCTCCCAGTTTCCGGTTTCCAGAAGCTTGGCAAAAACAGTCTTGGTCTGCATCCCATTGCTCGTCGCGACGTTGTTGGATATGCAGTAAGCAGCCATGTATACGAAGTCAAGCGCCCGGTTTTCTCTGCATATCACTTTCTCGCTTTCAAGAGGAACGTATTCTTGGACGTCATCCCCGATCTTTTCAGGCGGCAGGTGCGCAGAGAGCACCTTGCGGATGAAAAATGGCATCCTGTTCGGAATGAGCAGCTGGGACAGGCTGTTGTCTGGCATGTACTGGCGTATCGCGAGGGGGTTGCAGCAGTTATAAGCAGAGCTGTTTGCCGCCTTCATATGGTGCGCATTCACTATGCTTTCGACAATGTCGAGATTGGGAAAGCTATTTGCCCAGACAAAGTGATTTATCAGCTTTTGCTCTCCAGGAGGCAACTGTTCGTAGACTTTGACAAGGTTCTCTGAATCACTGTAAAAAGAAATCAGGAACCGCATGCAAGACGGCACATAGATTGTCTCATCAAAGCCCGCCATCCTGCACAATTCCCGCAGCCTTGAGATATTTAGATCATTTACCACTTCTTCTACAGTATACATATATCCCACCTTATGGATTGCAAGGCATATCCAAAGATTGATTTAAAGCCTTTTTTTGCGCTCGGAAGCCAGTTGGGCTGTTGAAAACGCAGTAAATTCAAAATCATACCGCTCGTTAGTATATATGGCTATTATGTCAAGAAATCTTTGCTCGCATTTTTGTCTGCAATACTGAATTATACATTAAACGCGCACACGTGTAAAGAGCGCTGTGCTTCCTAGCGCAATCCCAAAATTCAAAAAAGGGCGCAGGAAAAGTCATGCGATGCTAAAGCGTTACTCTTCCAAGCCTTATAATAAATGCGTCCTCAGCGCTAGTCGCAGAACGCGCTTGCGCAATGTGGCAAGAATTGAATTATACCCTAAACCTGCTCCAATGTCAAAAGAATTGCTTAAAAACGGTCATTTTTCGCCTGTTTAAGAAGAATTTCGCGTTTTCAAAAAAAGCGCAAGAACAAAGAATTATACGCATGTTCGTGAGCGTTGTGATGAGTCTTCCCTGCGCCGCAGGCGCAGGGAAGACCTGCCGGGGTTTTTTCTTTAAAAAAGGCGCTGCATTCAGCGCCTTTTTCAAGTGCCTGATTGCGCAAGGCGATTGTCCTTAAGCGCTTTATGGCAACGACATACTACATGTCTTGCGAGAAGAAAGTCGAAAGGTGCCTCTGGAGTATATGGGTAAAATTACAAGAAAAATCGAAGCGGGAAAATTGGCATAAAATTAGTCGATTTAAGGCTAAATCAAAGGCTTTTCAGTCGATTTAAGCGCTCAAAAATTTTTGGATTTGCCTCTTGACATACCGTGCGATACACATTATAATGATAATGCAAACATGATTCAAAACCAAATGACTCACGGAATAAAACGGGTCAACCCGAGCCCGCCGGGCTCGGCTGTAAGACAGTTGCCCGTTCAGGCGCATGAACATGCGCCTGGCGCTTGCACCAACGACGTTTCGTTGGCACGTTGGGGGGATAAAGTTGAGCGATTCCATTTTGTCTATCAAAAACTTGAGCAAAAGCTTTGGCGGAGTCAAGGCGGTTGATGATCTGTCCTTTGATGTTCCAGCGGGAAGCTTGTTCGCATTCCTCGGGCAAAATGGGGCCGGGAAGTCAACTACCATCAACATGGTTATAGGCCTGCTAACGAAAGATGGCGGAAGCATAGAGTATGCTGGCGGCGTGAGCCTGGATGAGTTCAGGGGGCAGATGGGCGTGGTGTTCCAGAACAACGTCTTGGATGACAACCTGACCGTTGAGGAAAATCTGCTTTTGCATGGCAAGCTCAGGCTTCCGAAGGGCAACGAGGCGAAAAATCGGTACAAAGAGATTATAGAGCAGCTGTCCCTGGCCCAAATGGCGAAGAAACGCTTCAAGGATCTTTCCGGAGGGCAGAAGAGAAAGACAGAAATTGCTAGAGCCTTGTTTTCGTCTCCAAAGCTTCTGGTGCTGGATGAGCCCACGACCGGCCTTGATCCAAAGACTAGGGCTGAGGTTTGGCGATTGCTTGAAAACATGAGAAGATCATCTGGAATGTGCATTTTCTTGACTACCCATTACATGGAAGAGGCCGCTGGGGCCGACAAGGTGGTCATCATACATAAAGGGAAGCTGGTAGGAGAAGGAACCCCTGCTGAGCTTAAATCCAAGCACTCCTACGATAGGCTGCTTCTTACTCCCGTGAACGAGGAAGACCTTCTCTCCAAGCTTGTTGCGAAAAGAATCGAGTATAGCAAGCTAGGCGGCCTGATCTCCATCAAGATGCAAGGAACCGCCCAATCCATAGATCTCCTTTGGGAGCTTAAGGATAGCGTCAGGTTTTTCGAAGCCGTAAAAGGAACAATGGATGACGTGTTCCTGAACGCGGCAGGAGAAAGCTTAGAGGTGGAGAGATGACCAGGGCGATTGCGCTAGCGAAAAGAAACTCTTTTGTATTTTTGAGAAGCGGGCCTACGCTCTTCTTCTCTTTCCTAAGCTCAATAATCATAGTTGGGCTTTATATATTGTTCATAGCCAACACTTACACGGCTGAGCTGTCATCATTCCTGCCAGCCTCAGAAGCCAGCTTCCTGGTCTACGTGCAGATGCTGGCGGGCATAATCATCATCAATTCGCTGTCTCTGGCTGTCGGATCTTACTCTGTCATAGCCTCTGACTTTGAAAACAGGAAGGTTGACAGCTTCCTCCTTGCCCAGGCGAAAGCGCCTGAGCTCATAGCTTCCTACTTCATCCAAGCGTTCATGGTCTCATTTCTCATGAACCTGCTGCTCTGGCTTGCTTCTCTTGCCTTGATAGGCGGGATGACTGGATTTATGGTCTCGTTTCTTGCCATTCTCCAGTCCGTGCCCATACTTGCCTTTGCCTCTTTCGTCAGCTGCTCCATTCTTCTTCTCTTTACAGCGCTGGTCAAGTCCAGCTCTGCCATAAGCGTCATGAATGGGGTAAGCGGCACAATTTTCGGTTTCCTCTGCGGCATATACATGCCTTTCTCCCTCTTGGGAAAAGGCGTTGAAAAGATAGGGTCTGCGCTTCCGTTCACGCACATGGCGGTTTGGCTTAAAAGTGTCGCGCTTGAGGATGCCATCAGGATAGTCGGCATTCCCGCTGAAAGCGGCGCAAAGGTTCTGGAGAGCTTTTCGGCCCAGAACGTCGGATTCATTGGCATCAATGTCCCAATGTGGGGCATGCTCATCTACACTGCCGCGATAGGCTTGGCTTGCTTGGCAATAGCAAGCGTTGTCCTGAAGCGGAGAATCGCGAACTAGCATAGATTGATGCGCGCGGCTTGAGGCTTGGGGGGCAAGATCTTAGGCCGCGTCGCACATTTGAAAGGCGTTTAGCATACTCGGGCCAAACCCCAAGCGAGCCGACGCGTAAATGCCATAAATCAATTTCCAACCATGTTTGTTTTATTTTGTTTTTTGATCTTGTTTGATTGAAGCGCGCGGAACGAGGCTTGGGGGGCAAGCTCTTGGCCGAGGCGCACTTTTGCAGGGCTTCGGGACGCCCTTTCCGAGGCCCCTTTTATTTTTTTTCTTTTTTTATTTTTTATAATAATCAAGCGTTCAAGCCTGACCATAATAGCTTTTTTAAGTTTTTTCATCTTAAAAGCAACCTAAAATTTCAATTTCATGATCTTTGAAAAAAACGCTTGACATGCTTCGAACACCCTGTTATAATCTATCGCAATGGCTCAGTAGCTCAGTTGGTTAGAGCACCGGCCTGTCACGCCGGGGGTCGTGGGTTCAAGTCCCCTCTGAGTCGTATGGAGGCTTTCGAAGCCAACTTCGAAAGCCTTTTCCAAAAGGCATGCGATGCTTTAACGCATGGCTTTTCCTCGCCCTAAGATTAATTTTGGGATATGCTTTATTCTGACAAGTGGCATTATTTAGAATTTTCTTATTGGAAGACCCGATTGGCTTTAAAGGCGGGGTAATGTTTCAAGAATCAAGCGCATAAATTTTGGCTCAGTAGCTCAGTTGGTTAGAGCACCGGCCTGTCACGCCGGGGGTCGTGGGTTCAAGTCCCCTCTGAGTCGTATGAGGCCTTCGGAGGCATCTCCGAAGGCCTCTTTTCTTGGGAATGCGGAGAGTTGGGGCTGTTTCTTTTCTCAAGTTTTGCCATTCTCAAAAATATTTATGCATTCTCTCGAAAAAACTAATCAAGCGCCTGGCTAAGGCCGATATATTAGTGGAAGCGCTAAGATTTTGTTTGGCATCGGGATGCGCGTTCAGGCTTCCATAAAAAGGATCAAAAAAATTTTTTGTTTTTCATGAAAACCTATTGACATGCCTTTTTAAGCCTGGTATACTATCAGAGTTCTAGTACTGCTGTTATGGCTCAGTAGCTCAGTTGGTTAGAGCACCGGCCTGTCACGCCGGGGGTCGTGGGTTCAAGTCCCCTCTGAGTCGTATGAGGCTTTCGGAGTCATCTCCGAAAGCCTTTTTATTTTTCTTGGATTTTCGTCCCGATCCAGGGCTTGAGCCCTTCGGTTTCAGGATATGCCCTTATAATAATTTATGGAGGTTTGAAAATGCATTGGTCAGACAGACTGGCTGCCGAGATCGTGAAGCGCTCTCCGGACAAGCCGGTGTATACCTGCGCAGCAGGCATCAGCCCATCGGGTTCCGTGCACATCGGAAACTTTAGGGACATTGCCACCAGCCTTTTTGTGGCGAAGGGTTTGGAGAGGCTGGGCAAGAAGGCCCGCCTTCTTTTCTCTTGGGACAACTTTGACAGGCTGAGAAAGATCCCGGCCAACGTCAAAGAGATAGATAGCGGCATGGACAAGTACATCGGGTATCCTTACGTGGACGTGAGAAACCCGTTCCCGGATGGCGCGGCAAGCTTTGCTGAGCATTTCGAGCGCGAATTCGAGGATGCCGTGAAGCGGTTCGGGGTGGACATGGTGTACCGCCGCCAGGCCGACTTGTACAGGAGCGGGATTTATTCAGAAAACCTGATATTGGCGCTGAAGAAGAGATCCGAGATTTTTGAGATCCTGAAGAAGTTCAAGACGCAGGAGACGACTGAGGAAGACAGCCTGAACTATTACCCTGTAAGCATATTCTGTCCCGAGTGCAAAAGGGATTCGACTAAGATCACCAGTTTGTCAGAGGATTGCACTCATGCCACTTATGAATGCGCCTGCGGCCACAAGGGCGAGATGGATTTTGCAAAAGATTTCAACTGCAAGCTAGCTTGGAAGACAGACTGGGCGATGCGGTGGATGCATGAGGGAGTGGACTTTGAGCCAGGCGGAAAAGACCACGCGGCACCCAATGGCAGCTACAACACCAGCAAAGAGATAGTAGAGAAGATATTCGGGTATCCAGCGCCGCTGTTCCAAGGATATGAATTTATCGGCATCAAGGGCGCGGCTGGAAAGATGTCCAGCTCTTCAGGAATAAACCTTACGCCTGAGACGCTTTTGAAGCTTTACCAGCCTGAGGTCATACTCTGGCTCTATGCTAAGGCAGAGCCAAGCAAGGCTTTCAACTTCTGCTTCGATGACGGGATTCTGAACCAGTACCATGAGTTTGACCAGCTTCTGAAGGCCTTTTATGAAGGCAAGGCTGACGAGAACCAAAAGGTAATAATGGATAACTGCCTTATCTCCAACCGGGAGGTAAAGCCGATCCCCATGAACCTCATAGTCCAGCTGGGCTCTATAGTGGACTTCAATGTTTCCCTTCTGACAAACCTGTTCGAGAGGATAGGGGTGACAGCTACAGAGGAGGATCTGAGGGAAAGGCTTCCTTTGGCGCAGTTCTGGATTGAGCAGTGCGCGCCGGATATGAGAAACAACCTCAGAGCCGTACGGAATTGGAAAGCGTATACATCGTTCTCAGACGAAGAGAAGAGCGACATCAAGGCTCTCTTTGACTATTTGTCCGCTGGCGGATACACTTTGGACGAGCTTAGCCATAAGCTCTATGACATCATAAAGACTCATGGAGAAGAAGACAAGAACGAGGTTAAGAAGAAGCAAGCTGCATTCTTCTCGAACGTATACAACCTTCTGCTGGACAGAGGGCAAGGGCCAAGGCTGTACCTTTTCCTCTACGCCATAGATCCAGCCCGCTACATGAGGCTCTTGGACTTCAGCACTCCCATGCTTCCTGAAGAGGAAGAAAAAGAGCCTGAACCCGAAGCGGTTCCAGAGAAGACTTATGGAGAGCCCGATCCAGTCTCGCCATTTGGAGCTGAGATCCCGTTTGAAGCCTTTTCAGAAATGGATCTCAGGGTCTGCAAAGTGCTAAAGTGCACAGAGATCAGAAAGTCCAACAACTGCTACAAGCTTGTCCTGTTTGACGGCATAGGGGAAAGAGTAATAGTCTCTAGCATCAAGAACGACTACACATGCGATGAGCTTATAGGAAAGAAGATAATTGTCCTGGCAAACCTCAAGCCCGCAAAGATCGCTGGCGTCGTTAGCCAAGGAATGCTTCTGGCGTCAACCAACGCCGCAAGCGGATGCAAAGTTGTGTTTGTTGATGACTTGGTTCCTGAGGGGACTAAGGTGAAGTAGAGAGGTGCATAAAAAGCCCGGAGGATAGCCTCCGGGCTTTTTTTATGCTTTGATTTGGTTTTGGGGATGGAGTTTTGATGTTGTTTAAAAGTTGAAAAATGTTGCGCTTTGTGAGAATATGCTACAAACTCTAATGTAGAGTTGCTAGTGGACTTCGAGCAATGTAAACAATAATTATACGTAAAAATGTTGTATTATGTAGATTAAAGAGGGTAGTTGAACAGTTTAAGCATAAAATATTGCAATATTATTATTAATAATGGTTGACTGACGATAAAGTGAATGATATCATGTAATAAGAAGATTTTTCTAAAAAGAGCTGTGCTGTATTATCACAGCTGGACTGGCGAGAAGAGGGGGGCTATTCGCCATAGGTTTAGGCGGGCTACGATAAGAAGACTTCGCTTTTGAACGCTCGTTAGTAAAAAGAGTTACGCCGTATCAACACGGCTGGACTGCGAGGAGAGGAGGGGCTATTCGCCATAGTATAGGTAAATCAACTATTGGTGGCATTCATAAGAGGAGCGAATGAAATGAACGGCTTGGAGGAAAAGAATAACAGCTTGGAGGAAAAGAATAACAGCTTGAAGTCTTATTACTTGCCAATTTCCCTGACCATTGCTTTGGGGATGTCAGTAACCCTGATCAGGGGAGTCATGCCTATGTCATCATACTAATTGAGCTGGTTGCAGTATATTTAACGAACATAGTCTCAACCCTTTTACATTTTGTCAACAGGCATATTGCCGGGCGCTTCAAACGCTGGAGCTGTGATTGTTGAAACGGCGAGCAGAATCATAGCATACGGCTCCAAGCGCTATTCTTCATTCAAGCATGCACTATTGCTTAAACCGACATCGGGAAGGGGACAAAAGAGTTATACCAGTGAGATAATAGGCCTTTACATTTTGGCAAAAGCGAGCTAAGACGCCGATAGGGAAATTGAGAGGAGCAAACGACATGATCGATATGATGGAAAAGAAAGAAAACCTAAAATCCTATTATTTAACAATTGCACTGACCACTGTCCTGGGGATGTCAGTAACCCTGATTCGTATAGTTATGCCCCTGAACGTCACGATAACACCTTGGATAGTTATTCTGGAAATGGCGCTGGAGCTGGCTGTATGCTTTGCGATCATCTGGCTTAACAGAGTTGAATTGAAAGAGATTTTCAAGGCCAAGCTGAAAAAGAAAGACATAGATGTAATATCATTGGGATTTATAGTCGCGTTTTGCTCGAACATTGCCTTTAGCCTAATAAGAAACTTTATTTACTTTGCGGCGACAGCGGTTCCATATGGAACGACATCAGCTGGGGCGGCGGTTGTGCAGAGAACGTTTTTTAAGGCGTTCCCGATAGGCGTAATAATAACTACATCTATCATAGCGCCCATATGGGAGGAAATCGTCTTTAGGTTTACCCTTAGAAAGCTTTTTAAGAACACAGTTTTGTTTGTTGCTGTTTCATCGATTCTCTTCGGGTTCTTGCATACAGGCAGCATTTTTGATTTCGAGATACTGGAATACATACTTTTTGGCGTAATATTCTGCTTGCTCTACCTGAAGACAAAGGACTTGAGGAAGGTTGTAGCGATGCATATGGTCTACAACATAACCATCAACGTGATGAGCTTGACTGCTATGATTGCGGGGTTAATCAACAAGGGCTGATCTGGGGGGCAAAAAAAGCGCGAAACAGGAACGGGATATCCGTTCCTGTTTTTTATTTGTGTCCACAAGTCTTTAGACGGCTTCCGACGGTTTCCTTGACTTATACATTTGCTTACATTATTGAGCATGATTACATGATCTCATTTTTAACTGTTTTCAGACATTTTTCGCTAGAGTCTGTATATTTAGATAGAAAGCATCAACTGGTCTTTGGGTTGTGCTTGGAACAAATTAAAAGAGGTTGTCGCTCCAAAGCAAAGCGCTCCTGTTTAGATTGCAAATACAGCAGTCCCAAAAGCGAGACGCATGAGGTTAGTCGCAGGTGGCATTGCTCACTAAAAAGAAATGACGGCGCGTCCAGCGACCCCTTGGCAAAAGTAAATCCCTATATTCTTGGCATTTTTACTCACTGCATTGAGAGGAGGCGGTGATTTAAGCATTTGTCCTGCGTGTTAATCTGGCGAGAGCTGTGATAGAGTCTAAAAAACGCTTCAGCTAGTTTAATCGGGCTTTTGCGAGCAAACACCGGACTTTTACGGCACCTCGGATACAATTTTGGGATATGCACTTAAGCATTAATCAATCCACGCCAACGCAAAGGAGGTTACTAAATGAAACTCGTTATTCCCAGAAGAATCGGCGTAATCCTTCTTCAAGCCATATTAGTTGTTATAATTGTCCGCACAATTGCAAAACACGAGATTCCGATGGTCTTAGCTATATTCAGCGCATTGGTGATAGGTGAGCTGATTGTGATTTTTTCTAACTTGAAAATGAGGTATTGGTTCCCTTCACTCCCTGTTTATTTTTTTCTCGGAGCTTATTCTTTAGGGCCAGATTTTTTATTTTCAAATCCATATGACCCCGATTTTATCCTGTATTCAACACTTTGGTTAGCCGTAATTCAAATCATTATCATGATCGCTGTCACGATTATGGAGCACAACTCAAAGCTCGAAACGTCTAAGCTAAAAATCATTAAGACAGCTTGTTTCGGGGAACATTCGGAAACGAATATAAATATTTTTAAGCCATGGAGAGATTTAATATATGCCGTGATTCTGCAAATGGCAACATTTATTTACTTATATTTTAATGATGCAATGGATTATGAAATAAATTATAATATTCCAACAATGCCATTGCTAGTCATTGTCCCGATTGTATTAGTTGCTTTTATCCCTATAGTTTTGAAGCTAAAGATTAGATATTGGGCTCTATCGATTGGAGTTTTTGGATTTCTTGTGGATATTTCAAGTCATTCTAATCTATCGGTCGGAGTTGCCTATATCGTGTTTATATTATTAGCGTTTGCTCAAGTGCTTGTGATCTCTGCTTATTCTTTAGTCAGATTCGTTATAAGGTTCTGTAAAGCTCTCAAAACAGATAATTCATATGATTCTAAGGCTTGGGATTCGCTAAGTGAACCGCTTCAGAAAGCGCCAGGACAAAATTGATATGGTGACGAGCGCTTAAATGTAGAGGTTTCGTATTGTTGCCCGCCAGAATCGAGTCTTAGAAAATTCCTGTTATTCTAGCACTAGAAGCTTGACAGGTGAGCGTAATCAGAAAGATTTAGGACGAACAATTTAAATCATTAAACAAATGACGACGCAAAGGAGGTTACTATATGAAATTCGTTATTGTTGCCAGAAGAATTGGTGTCATTCTTCTTCAAGCCATATATTAGTTCATCTGATTATTTTTACAATAAAAAAGAATCATATTCCAATTGGTTTAGCTATATTTAGTACATTGGTGATAGGCGAGCTGATTGTGATTTTCTCTAACTTGAAAATGAGGTACTGGTTCCCATCACTGCCTGTTTATTTTATTGTCGGAGCCTATTCTTTAGGGCCGGATAGTTTCTTTTCAACTACGTTTGACCCCGAACTTATCATGTATTCAACACTTTGTTCAGTCGCAATCCAAATCATTATCATGATCACTGTCACATTTGTGGAGCATACCTCAAAGCTCGAAACATCTAAGTTAAAAATAATCAAAACAGCTTGTTTGGGGGAAAATACGGAGACGAATAT
>JAISWZ010000584.1 GCA_031270945.1 Clostridiales bacterium
GGTATCCAGACTTCTTCATAGTATTTTCCGTCATCGCCTTCGAGGTAATACTCCAAATCAGGCGCTTCGGTTCTTGCGTACTTCGATGACGGCAGCCATTCGCTGAATGCCCTCTCAAACAGCTTGGGGATTTCCGTGCCGTAAACAGCAATCGGCTTGCTGCGGAACACTGCCCATGTTGATTCGGGGACTTCCGCGAGCGTGTACCCATCTGTCTTGCACCCAGGCGCTGTCCTTGCGCCTATCATGTAAGGGAAAGTCCCTTGGCCAGTTTGCCTGTAGCCGCAAATGCCCATGAGGGGCAACGCTCCGGATGCTTCACGCCCGCCTGCGTCATCAAGAAGCTTCATGCCCTCGCCGTTTTTCTCGATGTCGTCCCAGAACCCGGGCACCTTTGCCTGTTCATCCATGCGGTAAACGCGCTCCAGCCCAAACACTGCAAACGCTTCACGCTTTTCGATTCTCCAGTTCATTGCCTCTGCTCCTTTGATTTTTATTTGAAAGGCAAGCGGAGGAAAAATCGCCACAACTATATCTGAGTTGCGCGCCGTGGATGGGTTAACGCCGTGCTGCCCCTTGAAAGCCCTCGCGAAGCTGTCAGCGCTGTCGTATCCAAACATGGCAGCGACATCAATTACCTTCTCGCCCAACTTCAGCCGTTCAGCCGCAAGCGACATTTTCCGTTTGCGAATGTACTCCGACAGCGGCATTCCAGTAATGTAGTAGAACATTCGACCGAAGTGAAACGGCGAGTAAATGGTAACGCTCGCCACATCATCAGTCGCCAATTCGTCTGTGATATGCTCTTCAATGTAGGCGCAAGCTTTGTTAAGCTGTGACAGGATTTCCATGCCCCTCCCCCTTCAAGTATCATTTTAAAGGATAGCTGGAGGCTTCGCCCGACTTTTTCAGCAGAGTTTTGTCGGGTGTTTCGTCTGAAGCATAAAGGGCTAACCGATGAAAGGCAGCTATGGGTCAGGAAAAGCTCTTGCCTTGAACAACTCCGCAGAATTCGAATCTGCTCTGCTGTATCCTCCTGAGATGCAACTAAGCTCTTCTTAGGCTTGCAAGCCTCATATGCTACACCTTTTAGAATTAAATGTCAAGAGATTTTAGAGTATCAATTAATCTTTTGAAAAAGCGGGTTACGCACTAAAAGGAATATGATACTCAATCCAAATAAGGATGCCTTTACGAACAGGCAGCCTTATGTCTGGACAATCTAGTACCGCGGCCCCTGGCAATCCAACTTAGCGCATATCCCATGCGGGTAGTTACACGAAGTATGACGAAAAGCCTTGCGTTCAAGGCATAATGCCAAGAACCTTTGAAATATCCTGTTTTATCCTAAGGAGTTTCGCTATGAGTTCGTGGAGAGATTCCAATAGCCATAATTCTTCCGTTAGATACGACAATTTGGCTTTTTCTAGCCCACTTATCCGCATCTTGGTATCGTTTCTCAAATTTATGGTTTAGAACTAAAATCCGTTGATTGCTCGATCCCGAAAGGCCTATATTTTGATTCAAGCTATCAATATATGCACCATCAATCAGCACGTCAATTTTTTCAAGGATTTTCTTGGTCTGCGGATACTGCACTAACTCTTCATATTGAAATCCTGTATATGCCAAAATGTCACCATGAAATTTAGTAGCGCGGATTTCCTCCACAAGGGACAATAACTCATCTGCCTGCACGAAAGGATCACCGCCTGTAATTGTTATTCCGTCGCACTTTAAAAAGCACGGATTTAGAGTGCGAACGAGTTCTTCAACTGAGATATCCTTTTCAGGTTGTTCTTCCCACAACTCTGGATTCGAGCACTTATTGCATCTCCGGACACACCCTATCGTCCAGATCCCTATACGCTCGCCATAACCAAGTGTTTTAACTGGATAATACATTCTGTCAATTTGCATCTATTTCACAACCTTGAAAGCAACATCTGCAAATCTTATTTCATCTCCTTCGGCAACAGCTACCTCATCTAGCTTAGAGATACGTACACCATTGACAAAGGTTCCATTAGTGCTTGCATCCATTACGAATAATTCATCATCATCATTTACAAATAACTGGGCATGCTTACGGCTTACAAAATCACTTTCATTTAGCCATTTTGAAAGCGGCGAGTCGACTCTGCCTACCACAGCCCTTCCTTCAATGCTAATTGCATCAGCATTTCCGTTAATCGGTATCAGTTTCCATTTTGAATCTTTACTTGTCATTTCGATCTTTTCATGCTTTTTAAAGTTGTCCTCATCAGTTGGAAAAACCATGGTCAAATCGTATCCACATATCTCGCAATTTAGCAAGGCCATACTATTGTGATGGTTGCAGTTTTCACACACCCGCACTTCAGCCATCTATGTATTTCCCCCTGTCTGCGCGTTTGACACCAGCCCTGCGGCTTGCTGTTTTTCCCAGTTCAACTTCGATTGAACGCACATATTTTTCGTCTGGTTCAAGCAAAACTTCTTCTTGGAGAATAACACCTCTCTCTTCTAATTTGCTTTTTACCAATGCGTAGTCTGGGCAGAATCTCTCCATGTCTTGTTTTACGTTTGCCCGTTGTGATGAAGATATTGCATCTCCCTTTTTGCGTGCTAAAACTTCAAACAAGATTGCGCCGCTATCAGCGGTGGAAACATTTAAAACAGATTCAGAGCTAAAATCGTACAAGCGTCGCTCGACTTCTTTTTCGGCAGTTGAAACAATCTCGCTTGAAATAAGGTCATAACCAATTTCTTTCATAACCTCTTCCATGGTCTTAGCGACATATTCGCACGTAGATTTTTCTTCAGCTTCAGCCTTAAGCTTATCTCTAAAACCAGTTAACTCATCTAAGCCATTCGGCAACGTTTTAGCCTCTTTTCCAATCAAGGCGGATAAAACGGTGCATTCAACACGTAAATCGCTTAAAGTCTCGTTTCGCCTATTTGCCAATGTTTCTATCTTTATCGCCTTTAATCTATTGGTCAGAACTCTGACTTTGTATTGCTCGTCCAGGTCATGGTTATGCATTATATCATTAACACTTTTAATTGTTAGCTGAGAATCTTCCAGGCCAGTCACCGTTTTAATAATTTCCAAGTATATGTCATTTAATTCTTTGCGCACTCTTTCTCTAGCTTCATCAACATTCTGACGCTCCGTTGCTTTAAATTTTTTTTCTTTATCACTAACAATATCCTCTACCGATTCATCATAGTCCTGCAAGACATCTTCTATCGTTTGCTTAATTTTGTTAATTAGAATTGATAACTCCTTAACTGCACTCTCTAACCACTCATTCTCCTTGACAAGTTCTTTGCTTGTATTCTCAAGGATAGGTTTGCGAGAAATCAACTTTTCCGCCATATCTTCTTGATTTTTTAAGAGAGTTATGCTTTGCTTGCCACTAAGAAGCTTTTCTGAACGTGCAATAACATTTCTGATATCAACGTCACGATAGCTCTCTACAAGCCTAGATATCAATTGCATTTTCTTTTCAATTTCCGTTCTTAACTGCGCTACCTTTTCTCGCTCAATTTTCAGTTCAAGATTATTCCTCAAAATTTCTTGCTGTCTTAGCTTCAATTTCGATTGGCTGTATTTGGGGCCGCTCATTCACTAAACCTCTTTCATCCATTCGCTTCAAATTATTGGTTTGCCATTAAACCCTCGAACTGGTAAAATAATTCGCTATTATTATAAATATTTTTCCAATCATCAACGATTTTACTATATCCCTTAGAAGCTACCCACATAAAAAACTCTTGCGATTCCATCAATTCTTTAGCAAATTTCATTTCCTTTTCTTCGTCTAATTCGATTAAATAGTCGACAACTTCCATTACCGTTTTAAATTCAACCTTATCATGTACATATCCCATATAGGGATTAAGATAATACATGATAGCATAGTAGTAATCGTTATTACCTTCTCTTATCTTATTTGCGAAATCAGCAATTACGGAAACAATATCTTTGTCATATGCATTATCTAGTTGAATGTAATGTTCTAAGCAACCATTTTTCAGCATTTCTAATATTTCCGAGTCGCATCCAGGAATAGCATCATGCATCACATTTGCCAAATGCTCTAAGTCATTGAAAATTCGCCCTCTATAGCTAAGCGGAGCATATGGATTCAGTAGATATATAAGCTTAAATACAGCTACATCTTTATCAGTAATTTCTTTTAAATCCATGCAGTTTGATGTTATTTCTTCGCCATAATTCAGCAAATACTTATCAACCAAACCACGATAAAGGTGTTTCTTAGTGTTATCCCAGTCTAGCGAGAATGCTTTTGAAATGTCCACGAGATTATAGTATTTTTCTTTATTAAAGTTATAGGGTTTAATTCCTGTAACCTTCTTTGATTCCTTCAGTTCAACTGCCTCGTTATTCAGCCAGCGGGTAACTTCATCATAACCCCACCGATCTGAACGCTCTTTAAGTGTCAGCCCTTTTATAAGCGTTGAAATCCTATCGCTTATAAAGCCCGGTATTTCTATTCTTCTATTTATCGTCAAATTAAGTATTTGTGCATCAGTCATTCCGGCAAATGGATCAAGTCCAGTAGCAAGGTGTAGAAGCGTGATACCAAACGAATAATAATCAGACTCCTTTGATATAAATCCAGCGGATGTCTCTGGAGCTGCATATCCAAAGGTTCTTGACATTGTTGTCGCTCTTACGCTTAAGTTCGGGTCAAGCATTGAGCTGATGCCAAAATCGCCAATAATAACGTAATCTAAAGCATTGCTGAAAAAGAGGTTGCTTGGCTTTATGTCTCTGTGAACTATGCCAGCGTTATGCAAAACATTCAAGCCTTCTTTTACTGAAGGCACGACAAGATTAATTATCTGGGTATCGCTCATTTTTTCTTTTAAAGCCGCCAAGTCCCCAGCGGCATAAAAGGGCAAAATTTCGCAGTAACGACCTCCATGTACAATCGTCTCCAACGGGCGGGTAATATATGGGCAATCCAATGATGAGATGACCTTTGCAAGTTGCTCCTTCGGTTGCTTGCCTACATGATACACCTTAATGACAACATCGCCAGCAAGAAGCAATGTTGCCTCTCCCGTATTTTCAGCAATCACTCGCTCAACCAATCTCCCGCAGACCCATTGCCCCTCTGAGAGCAAAGACGAAAATGTGGAACGTCCTGCGCCGCCCATAATGGCCGTTGGGTTTGGGTTAGATTCCATAGGAGATGTAGCACGATTCGAAAGAGCGCCATCGTTCATGATTGAAGTTTTTCCACTTTTATCCGTCATACGTGAAGTGGCTTTACTGAAATTTTTCTTCAATTCAGCACACCTCCGACAAGTCAAGAATAATAAGCGAAAAATTGTCTCGTGCGCCTTTACCCAACAATTGTTGTTTTACCATCTCAGAAAAAACGCCGCAATTTTCTCCCGCTCCGCTTAGAATCTCCTCTAAAGCATCAATATCCAGCAGATCAGTAACGCCATCAGTGCAAATAAACAGTTGCTTGGGCCGTGCTAATTGAACAATATGCACTTGAGAGATGCCATCAGGGTTTCCCAAGTACTGCATAAGCGGAGATTTGCTTATTGAGTCGTATTGATAGCTATCCTCAAGTCGGTTGATTGTCGAGGCAATATCATCGCTTGTACTTTTTTCTTCAAAATAGCCGTTATTAATTGTGAATACCTTGCTGTCTCCAACATTAAAAACAAAAGTTTTATCTGCTGAAAAGGCAACTCCTGCGACTGTTGTTGCAGCAAGAACTTCCTTTCTATTGTACTTCCAATTTATAGCACAATTAGCAATATCTATCACTTCTATTATTTCATCTTCAGATATCGGTGAAAATGTTCTGGAGAAAATTTTAGCTGCAAGATAAGATGCCTGTTTTCCTTGCGCAGTCCCCCCAACACCATCAAATACAGCAAACAACGAATTGACGTCTGAGGCACTGGATGTCTCAGTATGATCATCGGCTTGATAGGCCGCTCTCATGATGGTGATTGCATCTTGGTTATTATCCAAAACCCCTTTATTGGTAATGCTATAATAATGCATTTGCTATGCCACCTCACATACCAATTTCGCAATGCCATTTTCTTCTTGAATCGATGTTATATTTATAGTCGTCCCATCTAACACTTTATTATCAAAAATGTACCGAGAAAGAGGATTGATAAAATACTTTTCCATGTCATTTCCTATTCCCCTGCCGCCATTTTCCAAATTCGAGAATGATTTTTGCTTCAAGTACGATATGCAATCCATCGATAACCTTATATCGATGTCGCGATTACGTTTAATATTTGCCACAATCTTGTCAATTTTTGAATTCAAAATCATGTCAGCCACATCGTCTCTTATGAAATCAAACACAACAAAATTTTCGCCGATTCGGTTCAGAATTTCGGGTCTCCCTAATTCAAGTTTAAAGTAATCCTTGATAGCTTTAATTAATCGCTCTTTTAATGTTTCATAGTTCATGTCTTGAGAAACATTAAGCCGTCTATGACCATACTCATCATTAACATAAATCCCCAAGTTGCTTGTGAATATGATGATGCATTCTGAAAAGTATACGGTTTCGCCTTTGCCATCAGTCATCCGACCATCTTCAAGGATTTGCAAAAATTTATCGAATATCGACGGATGAGCCTTTTCGATTTCGTCAAAAAGCAAGATTGAAAATGGCTTTTCGCGAATGGCGTTTGTCAATTGGCCTCCCGCTTCATATCCAACATATCCTGGCGGTGCGCCTAAGAGCTTTTGATCTGAATGCCCCTGCTGATACTCACTCATATCAAAGCGTATGCAAGCGTTTTCATCCCCAAAAAGCAGCTCTGCAATTGTTTTGGCCAGCTCAGTTTTCCCTGTGCCTGTTGGGCCAGCAAAGAAAAGTATGCCTTTAGGCTTGGCTTGCGATGAATTTTGCAGCCCCGTCATGTTAGACGCCGCACGCTTGATGACATCAAGAGTCTGAATGACAGCAACATCTTGTCCTTTTACTCTGCGCCTAATAATTTCCTCTGCTTTGTTTATCCGTTCAGTTTCGATGTTCTTCCATGGATTTTCTTTGATTCCATACTTATATGAATTTATGGCTTCTCGAATGTTGTCAATTGGTATATTCTCTTTCTTGCAGTAGGCTTTCAGTGCATTAAGCTCCAAGTTTTTAAAGCCATCCGTCAAATCAACAAACGCATCTTTTGCTCTTTCAATTTCATCGCCTTGCAGTTTATCCGCGCCAAGAAAGTATGCGAATTGCGAATCAAGAAAACTTTTACGGGACGTTCGATCTGGGTCATTAACTCTTAAGGTTTTTACCATCGGATTGTCCAAATATAGCCAAACAGGAACGTCGTTTGCTTTCTCCGTTATCAGGAAGAGCAAATTGTTTTGGAACCCTCTGCTTGTTTTTATCTGAGACTTTTTAAGACCACAAAGCATCAGCTTTGTATAGAAATCTCTCTCTGCTTCGCTTAGATTTTCGACTGAAAGCACGTGTCTAGATGCCAAAGTAAACACAACTGCCACAAGCATTTCCCTATTTTGCATTGCTTGGCGAACAATATCTCCAGACTGGCTTAGCGGTACATGGATCTGCTTTTGACCATTTTCAGCTTGACCCTTGCCAGCTTTAATGAATAAATTTAAGCTCTCTTTGTCAAATTCGCAGTAGAAACCATCAATATGATTATAGAAAACAACAGCCTGATAGCCTTTTGATTTTAAGTATTTATACAGATAATTATCTAATAGAACCATGTTAAAGGCATCAAAATCATCGCTAGGATAAGAGCACAAGTCGTATACATTACCTTCCAATAGGAAAGTTGTTTTTATGTCGATGAATCTCTCCATTTCCTGATGCCATTTCGAAATCACTCCGCACTCCTCCCTATCAATTTATCAGTTTGTGAACAACAACCCGGTCCATGTTAGCAACCTTATTTAAACCGTCTATTATGATTCCATTTTCAGAAAAATATGCACCTTTAATGATTTGAGGAGAATCAACTATCGATTTATAAGCCAAACTTTTCCTGTCTAGCATATATATTCTGGAATATTCGGAATATAACACTCTTTTTTCGTCTGCGTTTATCAAATCGGCACTTCCGCTATATAACATCCTAGCCTTTTTTCCAGACAGCGAAAATTCAATCAGGGAACCATTATTTTCGATGATGATTCCATTAGCAATAATAAATTTATTGACATTCCATTGAATAATCGATGTTGTTTTATCAATTAAACTATATTTTCTTAAAGCGTGATCTTTGCTCAAATAGTAAATTGAAGATCCCAAAATCGCAAATGAATCAACATCCTTAAACAAATTCACTGTAATTTTGCCTTCCCTTAATACTTTCAAAGAGTTATTTTCAGTTATGTCAATATAATAAATTGCGTCAGCTGTAGCTGTTATCTGCCCGACACGTTCTCCCACTATTGATTTTGCGCTTTGATCAGAAAAATCATACATCCATAAGCAAAAATCCTTGTCATCTCGGAAATAAAGAGTTTCATTGATTATATTCAAGTAAGATGCCAACTCAGCATGAATTGTTTTTGGCTTACCATCAGTTGTTAATACGAGACCATTTTTCGTCGACTCAGCCTTATAGCTACCCTTGTCACAATATTTACCATTAGCTAAAAGATTTCTGTTTGTATTGCCAAGCATCACAGACTCGTATATAGCCTCAGCATTTTCGTATTGAAGCAATTCATCGCTAGGAATTTGCTCACCAATTTCATATTCGCTTAAAGCTAAAAACTCTGAATATTCATTTTTAATTATCAATTTCCCCATATAATCAGAAATCCAAAACGCTATTGCAATCATAGCTACATATAACATGCAAATGTATCCGAATCTTTTCTTTCGCTTGGCAACCTTTTTCCTAGAGTTCGCAATCTCAGCTCGCATCACTTGTCTTGATGCTAATATGCTCGACATTTTACATCACCCCACAATCCATAGCGCAACAATCATGAATAGTGATATTGCTATGAATATAAATGAGCCGCTCAATGTAAGTAGCTCAGCCATAACAACCGCGCTAATTACAGCCAAGGAAATTATTGTTATCCATAATTTTCGCCATTGTATGGATGTCGCTGTGATTTCAAAATCTTTTTTTGATGCCTCATAAATGCTCAATTCCGAAGTTGCGCTTTCTATTCCACTTCTCAATTCTTCAGCGTTAAAGCAATAATTCCTTCCCTTTAATATGTTTGGTAAAGCGTTTTCAAGTTGATTAACATCTTTGTATTCAACTATAGCAAATAAATCATCAACACTCTTTAATGTGTCATCAGAAAAAATAAGATAAGGATCTCGCTCATTAAGATTAGTAATATTATCAGTTTCACTGTTTGCTACCAGCTTGTGAATTAAAGATTTTACTTGAGATTTTGAATAAAAGTCAGGAATGTCCTTCGGCTTCAGTTTCCATCCTTCACCCTTTTTAATACTCATTCTTAGCTTCGTGACACATTCATTCAATAACGGCAACATTTGATTTATGTTTTTTAGTTGTTCCTCAGACATGTTTCGCAAGGCGGCCTTAGAAAGCAAGTCCTTAGTAAGAAATCCTGCATGCGGATTAGCCTCTAAATCTCGATAGCAGGATAACTCTACTATCTCGTTATAAGCCAATCTCGCTTTAACCCTGCTTTCATCTGGCAAGCAAGCGTTCAGCAAAAGATAAAGCCTACCTGTTTCGCCCTTCAATGCCATAGCGTTCTCTCCTTACTAATCTAGCGTATCGTTTGAAACCTATGATTCTGTCGCAAGAACCCCATCAATGCCCAAAAATCTAGGCTTTGACTAAAGGCTGCTGTGGTAAACAAACCTTGAGTTTAAGCCGTTTACGTTATTTGTCCGGTGGTTGTTACGGCAGAATCAACCTATAAATATGCAATCAAAGCTGATTTTATAATCTGCAGCAAGAACTCTATCAAGGCTATAAAACCAATATTAAAGGCCGATGTAGGCGACAAACTTTGTGTTTTAGCCATTTACGTTTATTTATCTGGTGGTTGTTACGTCGGAATCATAATATTCATTAAACTAGCAACGAAAATATCAAGTTTTCGTTGTATCTGGTAATGTCGGTATCAGCAACAGGCTAGCTGATACATCGCTATCAGCGAATGGATTAGTCTGTGGATCACCTGGGATAATAACGCTGGATCTAGGTGGCAAAGTTGGCGTAGGTGTCGGGGTATTTGTTGGCGTGGGCTTTGGAGTAGCCGTAGCGCTTGTATGGGTCGCCGCTGAAGATGAGTGTGAGGATGTTGAAGATGAGTGCGATGAATGCGATGAGGATGACGAAGACGAGTGCGATACATGTGATTCATGCGACGAGTGTGATGAGTGCGATGAGGATGACGAGGATGAGTGTGATGAGTGCGAACTATGTGATCTGTGAGAGCTATGCGATCTATGTGCAGCAAAAGCATTTTGGATGTATAAAATCCCCATTAGAATCATCATTGATCCAATTGCTAAAACTTTATTTCGCGTTACATTTCCTTCTTCATCATATAGAAAATTTGCAATTGAATCTCTTAGCGGCTCATAGCCTGGAAGAATTATTTTCTCCAATAAAACTCCCTCCTATTTATTGTAAGTCAAACGAGTGCACACACCATTTGACCATGTCGTTATATAAGAAACGTTAGCTTCTGTCCTGTATACGCATTGGCCTTGAGGTTTATTGTTTAGAAATGTCCCTGACAAAGACGGAAGACCTCCTTTATAATAATACTCACCTTGACCGGACATCATATCGTTGCTCCACTCTCCATTATAAGTATAACCAGATTCCCATTTGTACTGACCCTTTCCATCTTTTAAGCCTTTCTTTATATTACCAGAATATTCATCTTTATTAGCAAACCGTATTTCACCAGTTCCTGTTAATTCGTCTTTGGAGAATGTCCCTGTATATAGCGTCCCAGTTTTGCATTTAATTGTAACAACCGAATTAAGACTTCCATTAATAACATCATAAATATAGTCTGCTGTTTCAGTATAAATAGTCATTTTGCAATTCATAGCCACATTACGCGCAAAAGTGCCAGCAAGAATCACCCCAGAAGCATAAGTAATCTTTCCAGAACCACTCATTTCATCATTTTCCCAGTCACCAGTATAGCTATCTCCATTGCTCCACGTAAACGTGCCTTTTCCAAATCGAGAATTTTTTCTAAATTCTCCTATATATACGCCAATGTCCGCAAAATCCATTTTGCCTTTTCCATTAATGACTCCATCTAACCATTGGCCTTGATATGCATTGCCATTTGCGAAATCGAAGCTCCCTTCTCCAGAAAAATCAGTTCCTACCATATCACCAAAGTATACGCCAGCATTAGTTTCCAGATATTTAATGCCTTTGTTTATTTGAATCTCAGATATAAATCGGTCTGGGCTTGCATAATACTGAATCCCCCTATAAATAGCTGTATATCCAATTATTGTTGCTATAATCGTAATGGTTGCTACTACCGCATTTGACTTCCTCTTTTCTTTCAACATAACCCCCCCTACAGCCACGACCTAAAAATTTCCATTTCGATTTCATCGTTTCTCTTCAAAATTCCAAATATAACATCAAGCATTCCTTCGTACACTTTGCATCTGTATCCTTTAGCTTCTTTTGCAAAAATATTGCCCTCCATCGCCAAATTAACTACCGGGCACACGCCGCAATAAGGCTGATAAACGCAGTCGCAGCAACTAGGCAATGATTCCAGCGTCGATGCTACGCAAACAGCTTTTGTCACATCTGAATTCATAGCATCATCGAAGCTGTTAACGAATACGTTTCCCAGCCTAAAACTTTTGTCTCCCATTTGAGATAGCATCCGTGCTTCATCGCATGTATAGATGTCACCATTCTCAACAACCGCAAGTTGTCCAATAGCCGCGCCACAAGGAGAACGCAACTCCATGTAGTTTGTTTGAATGCCTCCAATTATTTTTCTAAGCCAAATAGCCGCATGATTCTCCTGTATTAAAACGCCATTCCTGTTCAATTCCAATACATATTTTAGGCACTCTTCATAGAACTCTATGAATTCACTTGGTGCATATCCTATCTTATTCCATTGCTCTGCGGCAAATCCTAGCGGCGTTAGCGGTCTAATGAAAACGCTAGTTAATCCCATTTCAATAAAAGCATCAATTGTGCTCTTAGGGTTTAATAACCCTTCTCGGGTAGTCGTCTGTATAGCTCCTACATGATAACCACTTTCAAATATGCTGCTTATTTTCTCTCTCAAAATTTGATAACCATTTTTCTTTCCAATCATTGGCCGGTTATGGTTATGGCAATCTTCAGCGCCATCCAATGATGTCGAAATGCTGACATTGTTCGCAATAAAAAAAGAGAGCATTTCAGGTTGCAATAGGCTAAGATTAGTTACCACTGAAAAGCTAATCTTTTTATTTGCGGAGCATTCATTTTCTGCATAAGTCACTGCATCTTTTATTACATCATAATTAAGGAGCGGTTCCCCTCCTTGAAATTCAATAGTGATATTACGGGATGGCGAGTTTAAAGCCATATCTATAGCTTTACGTGCCACCTTAACAGTCATGTCGCCAGCGCTCTTTGAGGCCATTGCTTGGCAGTAGACACATTTCGAGTTGCATCTATGAGTTACCACCAATATGAATAAGCTCGTAGAAACAAAAAGATAATTTTTTGCGTTACGGATATCATTCTTTATCCTTTCGGCAAACACATCCTCCTGAACATCTCGCACAAACCAATTGTGTGTGAGCTTTTGCGCCAGTTCAATATCATTGTCATATCGTTCAGTAATCAGCTTTCGAAACTCTTCCTTTTCCAAAAAAGCATACATGCCAGCATCATTCGTGATTAGCACTTGATTGTCTAGCATTTTAAAATTAAAATAATTAAGTCTGCTCATCACATTCCTCCAACCGGTTTAACTGCAAAATAGTTCCCGAATCGGTTAGAAGCGAATTCACCTCCGCATATTTCCCTGACAGAACAAAATTCACATTCTTGTGCAAACCGCACTTTATAAGAAGAAATGCTTTGCTTCGCCATTCCCCAATACCCTCGTTCAACTGCGCAAAGCGGCCAATTATAAAGATTCACTTCAATTTTGCCTTTCAATAAAAGCTCTATTCCAGGCTTTACTGCCACAAACGCCTTTTCATAGCCAATCCACAAGTCATCCTTGTTTTTTGCCGCATTTCCAGTCATCTCAAGCGCAATGAAATTAACTACAGTTACACGTGGCAAATCGCCAACAATCAGTTGAACAATTTGTTTCACGTCGTAGGCATTCAGTTTGGATACTACTATCCTAATCTCAATGCAAGCTTTTGAAAGCGCAATATTTTTAAGCCCTTTAACGGTCTGCGCAAAGCTTCCCTCAACCTGAGCAATTCGATCATGCAGTGCACTGTTAGAAGCGTGAATTGGTATTGCAACCGTGTCACTTTCCCTTGAATTTGCTACAAAAAGTCTGCCGTACTCATACGAAGCGAAGGCTCTCCCGTTTGTTAGATATAATACAGGCACTAGCCTCTGTCTCTCAGAAAGAGATGCCATTAAGGAAAAGAAATTTTTTCCTAGCAGAGTAGGCTCTCCACCAGTTACGGTAATATGCTTGATGTTATCAGGCATATTGAGCACTTCTTCTTCTATCTCACTATAGCTTCTCGCATCATTTTTGCGCCGGGCATATTCAGGGCTTGGGCACATGATGCAATTGGAATTGCATGCTGATGTCACAACTAAAGTGTAGTCATTTATATTAGTTCTCCAGTTATCAGTTTCCATATGCAAAAAACCTCATTATGCAAAATAGAATAAAACCAATTGAGATGAAAATCGCAAAAGGCATTTTTCTTACAATTGTAAGCTTCGCCTGGCCGTATTTAGAATCTTTCCAACGCAGTATATCCTGTACTTGCTTTTCCGTTAAACGCGAATCCATATCTTCAGTTGTCGTTCTTGGCAGTCCTTGCACTCGTGAGGGAGCAAACAAAGCGATGCTAACCCAAGAAAGAATCATGCCTACTTTTATTTCCTCAGTGTCAATAACTTTGTAGTTGTATTGTTCCGATAGATATCTAACCAAGATGATCACCAAAGTTATTGGCAACCATTTCAAATCAAAGGAGCGAAACATTGAAAATCCCGCATAGACTCCCATGCCTATTGCGCCTATTGCTGCAATAATAATAAAAGTAGGATTTCTGAATATCTGTAAATTCAAAACGGATATAAGTAATAACATATTCATCAACATGATCAAAGCCGAATTGTTTTCAGCAAATGCAGCAAAGGGTGGCAAAGCTATAATCTCTGAAAAAAAGCTTAGGTAAACTGTACACATCAGATACTGTTTAGCATACTCAAAAAAATTCAGCTTAAACGCACCAAGTTTAAAAAAATCTCTTCTTTTCACTCCTAATACAATAGATTCTCCGACCAAGTAAATTAACGCAACAGAGAACGAAGCAATTATAATCCATATTGACGGCGAAACGCTTAGATCGTCATAAAAAATCCTGGCTGGCAACAAATAAACCAAAGCGATCAATAACTTTGTATCCCCAGCCGCCCATATTTTGTATATATAGAAAATAACAGATATGATCGATATTATAATTATGTTAATAATAAAATTAAAAATCAAGCTTCTTGCAAAAAACACATAGTAAATCAAGTTCAGGACAGTCGCTATTATAGCAAAAATCGCAAGATGCCTATTGGCGATCCTACTCTTTTTGATATCTGTTATGGACGTAATTATGCACATCGCAACCGCAAGCAAGAGTTGCAATGCTTCCACACCGACCACGTTAGTTAGTCTCCTTTCCTTCAAACCAGTCGGTTAAAATTTCATCAATATTGAATTCTTCATCTTGATTTTCACTATTTATCTGATTATCAATACCATTATCCAGGACAGTCGATGCCAGGGCTCGCGCTAATACCAATTCACGAACCGTTCGTGTTTTCTGCGAAACTATATATCTTATCGTGTTAGCGAGCAATTCATTTTTGAATTCCTTTGCAAGTATATTGTAATCAACACCATTTCTGTTTTTCTTTGCATTTATTTCTACGTAAAAGTTATTGTCATCATGCTCAATTTCCAGATAGTAATCGGCTACAAAATAATATGCCGACTTTATTAGTGCTTCTTGCGGATATGTTGATTTATTAAAAACTAGTCGCATATTGAAATTCCTCCAGAATTCCCTATTCTATTTCCAGCCATACTTCGTCAATCGCCAAGATATATTATAATGCGCATCGAGGAATCTGTCAACAAAAACAACTTAGTGTCAGGATTTATACGTTGTCCTAAATTTCTCGATCTCTTTGCGTTTATTCGCTTTTTCTACTTATTGCTAACAATTGAATTTATTGCACATTTCATCCTATCATAATCTTATAATGCCCATAGAAACATTAGCATAAGCATTCCAGTAACTTTACGGGATTTCCTTATATGCACTGCTTTAGCATCTCCACAAGTCTATTGACAAATCCTTATTTTTCTGGTACGCTCTTAGCCTCATTGCCAGACGCGCCTCTCAGTGATGCTCAAATGTGTCGGGCTTTGACTTCATGCCCCCATGAGCCGACCTTTTCTTTATCGAGGTGATCCAAATGATCCTCAGCGCAAGCCGAAGGACAGACATACCCGCATATTACTCGGACTGGTTCTTCAACCGAGTCAAAGAAGGATACGCTTTGGTGCGCAACCCCATGAACGCACATCAAATCAGCCGTATCAGAATTAATCCCGATGTCGTGGATGGCATTGTCTTTTGGACGAAGAACCCTGCCCCTATGCTTGCGCGCCTTAACGAACTCAAGGACTACATGTACTACTTCCAGTATACTATCACGCCATACGGGAAAGACGTCGAGCCTAACATACCCAGCAAGACAGGCGCAATACTTCCGACATTCAAGCGGCTTTCGGAATTGGTAGGGCCAGATCGCATGGTTTGGCGGTATGACCCTATCCTGATAAGCCAGCGTTATTCCATGAGCTACCATCTGCATGCCTTCGAAAAGATAGCGGCTGAACTGCACAGCTTCACAAAGAAAGTGACCATCAGCTTCATTGACGTAGACTACAAAGGGGTAAAAAGCAACATCAAGGAATTGGCCCTCTTGCCTTTTCCCGTTGAAGACCAGATTCAGCTAAGCTCCAAGCTAGCGGAAATAGCCCATGGCTACGGACTTGTCATAGATACCTGCGCAGAAGCGATTGACCTAAGCCGCATTGGGATCGAGCATGCCCGTTGCATTGATGATAGGTTATTTTCAAAGCTTCTGTGTTGCAGCATCAAGGCAGACAAGGACAAGAACCAGCGCTCCGTATGCGGATGCATGGCCAGCATTGACATCGGAGTGTACAACAGCTGCACCAATGGCTGTCTCTACTGCTATGCCAACTACATCAAAACCGTAGTCGCCAGGAATTTCGAGCAGCATAACCCCCTCTCCCCGCTTCTCCTAGGCGAGGTAGGTGAAAGCGACAAGATTTCAGACCGGGCAATGAAGTCCTATAAAGACGCGCAGGTAGGCTTCCTGTAAAACAATGAGTGAGATGTGCGCTATCTGCAAGCGCGACCTGAAATGCTGTTTGCATAGCTTGAATCATAAACGCAAAAAACAATGCTCTTCGTCATGGACGAAGAGCATTGTCAGCTTTATATTGGCCTTGATATCTACTTTTCGTTACTTTTGAGGTATGGATATGGTCTATCCCAAAATTGAATAACGACTTGAAATACAAGCGCAAACGTTAAAAGCAACGCGGATATTTAATTATGACAATCGCAACCACTTCTGAATTCAAATTAGAAATGGATTGTTTTCCCGGTTCTTGAAGACTCGTATATGGCTTCAAGAATGCAGGTAACCGCATAAGCCTGTTCCGCCTTGACAAACAATTCGCCTTCGCCCTTCAACGCCTTTACCCAGATCTG
>JAISWZ010000588.1 GCA_031270945.1 Clostridiales bacterium
AATTCCGAAATGGCACCGAAAAAATCCTGGCGAATGCTTCAACTAGTTTGCTCGGGCTTCTGCGAGCAAACACCCGGATTTTTTCGGCGCCTCGGATATAATTTTGGGATATGCTCTTAGATGCGGATTCCGAGCGATGCGCCAAGCAAGACAATGTTCCAGCGCCCTCCGCGCGTGAAGCAAGGTTGATCCTTGCATATCGGCACATTTCCGTGTCCCGAAAAAACCGCTTATGTATTATGATGATTCTGCTGTAACAACCATCGACCCTGTAAGCGAAAATGGCTTAAACTCAAGGTTTGACCGAAAAACAGGCTTTAGTGCATACCCCTAAATGCCATAAAAGGCGTGCGATGCTTCAACAGTGTTTGCTAGGGCTTCTGCGAGCAAACTTGCGTGCCTTTTCCAGCGCCAAAAAATTTATTTTTGGGATATCCTCTTAATCAAAGCCTTGATTTTATGGCCTTCAGGAAGTTGTTACGGGATAATCATCATTATAAACTATCTTTGAGAAGATGTCAATAGAAAATTAGCATATTCAGATTAAAATTCATAGAGAAAAGCGAGTGAACTGCGACGAACGCTTTCTGTAAGTCGAAAGTTTCAAATTAAAAAATATGTAAGATCGATACATTTGGGGTAATTAACATTAAAGAATTCTAATTTTATGTCTCGCAGTTCTCAAGGATAAATCTTTCCGGATCCTTCAGCGCGTTCAGGAACACAGTCCTGCCTTGCGCCGTCAGCTAACCGCGAAAGCAATCGAACCCGTCGTCGGAGCTGCCGTGATCGGCCATGCCGAGCCGCAGATACCGATGCAGGAATGAAACGGCGGGATCAGCGGCACAGCGGTTCTGTCCTTGGGGAACAATGCGCATTCATAACACTTATTTACTCCATGTGGCGCGAAACTCGCTTGGCGTCATGCTTTCCACTGACTTGAAAGCCTCATTGAAATAGCTGGCGTTGCAATATCCAAGCTCTTCAGCGATTTCAGCTATGCTCCTGTTGGTTGAACGCAAGAGCGTCTTGGCGCGCTCAACTCTTTGGCTCTTAATGTAACCAGTAACCGACATTCCTATCTCTTTCTTGAATTTCTGAGCCATGTAGTATTCCGAATAGTTCACTTTGCTGGCAATAACTTTAAGCGTCAGCTTTTCTGGCAGGTGCGCCTCAATATATCCGCAGCAAGCCTGTATTGCCGGGGATACATCCGATTGCGTTTTTATTTTGTGCACCCGGTTAACAAAATCATCATACACCTCAGTGTTAAGCTTCATCAGCTCTGACAGGGTTCCAGCATCCTCAACCTTTTGGATGTAGAAATTGCCTATATAATATGCCGATTCTGCATCCAGCCCGCCACGTATGGCTGCTCTCGTAGCCAATGTAACCAAAGAAATGTTTGCGTTTTTGAGTTTCCGCATCTGGTCCTTTTCATTTGGTGGAGCAATAAATTCCACAGACTTGGTTAAGCGTCCCAAAGCCTCCTTGTAATCTAGCCGACCCTCTTCAATCATTTGCATGGCGGCTTGTTCAGCAAGCCATGTCGTGGTAAGCGGCTGGCCGTAAGCCATTGAGTTGTCGGCAACACCGAAAATCTCCTTGGAGGATTGGCAATTAAAGTCGCTGATTTCTGCCTTCTCGCCCGTGATGGCATAGTGCAGCATTTGGCCGAACTGCAGCCAAGTGCTAATAGGCAGAACTGGCATTTTATCTATTTGCTTGATGAAAGACTGCCTTGCCGCCTCAGAAAAGCCTTTTCGGAAAAGCTCCTGCTCAAGTTGCCTGCCTGAAACATCTGAATTGAAAACCGGCCCTATAACATGAATCCTGCAAATGATGCCGGAAGCGAACTCAAAGTCGCATATCCAAGACAACCCAATCTCGTTTGTCAGAACAAGCGGTTTGAGGCTGTTTTTGGCGATGTATTCCCGCAGATAATCCTGGCAGTTGCCTAAGGAGAAAAAGAGGCTGCATGTCGGGACATCATCGCAAGAGGTTTTTATCATCACTAGATCAGTGTCGTATTCAAAATAGAAGAGGTTTTGCCCGCATCTGATGAGTTGGCTGAAGTAATCCAGTTTCTGGGACAATAGCAGTTCCATCTCAAGCATCCTCAAAGAATCCTGACAATACCTGGATATCTGTGCTGTTAACGCATTCAACGCAACCTGTCGTTCTTTCAGGATATGTCAATGCATAAGCGACGAACACAAACTCTGAAAGAACAGATCTCAGGTTGAAACGATCTCCCTCTGAAGTAGTGTAAAATATATCCCCTTTGCACATTTTCACTTCTTTTAGAAACAATGGGTAATTGATGCCCGCTCTCAACCTCATAGCTTGCATTCTCCTGACATCTTTATTTGCTTGAATTCCATTGTTTTGCTGGCCTGCAATGAGACAGCTAGCCTCAAGCGTTTATCTTCCCGCGCGAAGCAATGCCTCAACCATCAGCTTTCATATAGAACCGCTTAAAATGATTATACCACTTTGCATCCTCATTTTCAACACGATCCTAATATTAATAATATCATTTTAATAACGATTTGTCTATCTTGAATTCTAATTAAAACTGTTATCAAAAAATAAAAATCACGCTAATGCCATAGCTGGAGGGATGCTATAATGTCTTACAAGATGTTCTGTCTTCACCATCTTCACCAGCAGTCCAGATGCTTTATGACCTTAAAGCCGGCATAATCTCGGACTTCCCAGCGCCAAATACGATGAATTTCGGGATATGCACTAAGAGCATATCCCAAAATTAAATTTATGGCTTGTGAAAGTCACGCGTTGAAGCATGCCTTTTTTGGAATTCTGGGATATGCTCTTAAATTTGCGAAACGGAGGCAAGAAATGAATCCAGCTGACATTGAAAAGCTTGTCGCTCTGCTAAGCCTTGAAGAGAAGGCCGCATTGTGCTCCGGCCTTGACAACTGGCATACCAAACCCATAGAAAGGCTTGGCATACCAAGCATAATGATGAGTGATGGCCCTCACGGCTTGAGAGTGCAGTCGGGGACGGAAAATAACCTAAACGGGGGCAGCGTGCCGACAGTCTGCTTTCCCTCTGCATGCGCCAGCGCGGCGAGCTTTGACCGCGAGCTTCTCAACGCCATGGGCGAGGAGCTTGGGCAGCAGTGCCAATCGCTTGGAGTTCATGTTTTGCTTGGCCCAGCCGTGAACATAAAGCGTTCTCCTTTATGCGGCAGAAACTTCGAGTATTTCAGCGAAGACCCTTGCTTGGCTGGAGAACTTGGTGCGGCATATTCAATCGGGATACAGAGCCAAGGCGTTGGCGCATGCGTGAAGCATTTTTTCGCGAACAACCAAGAATATCTCAGAATGAGTTCCAGTTCAAATGCGGATGAGCGAACGCTTCGAGAAATCTATCTGCCGGCTTTTGAAAACATAGTCAAAACCGCCAAGCCAGCTTCTGTCATGGCCTCCTACAACAAAATTGATGGCGTCTTCTCAACAGAGAACAAAAATTACTTAACTGGATTGCTTCGCGATGAGTGGGGCTTTGACGGCTTTGTTGTTTCTGACTGGGGGGCGACGCATAATCGCGTTGGGGCCATCAAAGCTGGATGCGACTTGACAATGCCTGCTGAAAGCACAGACAGCGAGATCGTGGCAGCGGTCAATGTAGGCGAATTGCAGGAATCAGACTTGAACAATAGCGTGAGGCGAATATTGGAACTGGTTTTCAAAATGGATGAATCAAAAAGCGGATCAGAGGTGGACTTTGCCCCAGGCTATGAGCTTGCGCGGAAAATCGCTTCTGAATCGATTGTTCTTTTAAAAAACGACGACAGCGTATTGCCGCTTTCGAGGAGCCAAAAGGTGGCCTTCATCGGTGAATTTGCTGATAGCCCCCGTTACCAAGGAGGCGGTTCCAGCCATGTAAATGCTGAGCGCGTGACAAGCGCCAAGGATGCCGCCAGAAATGCCGGGATAGAGCTAGTGGAAGACATTGCAGCCGCTGACGTGGCGGTTCTCTTTATTGGGCTCACCGAGGCTGAGGAATCAGAGGGGTTTGACCGAACGCATTTGCGGCTCAGCGCTGCGCATGAGCAACTTGTGGAAGAGACTTGCGCTTTTTGCCCGAACACGGTCGTTGTTCTGCATAACGGAAGCCCTGTTGAAATGCCCTGGGTTGACAAGCCGAAGGCAATAGTTGAAGCGTATCTTGGCGGCGAGGCAATCGGCGAGGCGGTTGTCGATGTCCTTTTTGGAAAGGCCAATCCAAGCGGCAGACTGCCGGAGACTTTTCCCAAAAAACTTTCTGACAACCCCTCATACCTGTCTTTCCCAGGAGAGCGTGGGATAGTCAAATATCAGGAGGGTGTATTCGCAGGATATCGATATTATGTGACAAAGGAGCTTGCCCCTTTATTCCCGTTTGGGTTTGGCTTGTCTTACACTAAATTCGAATACGGCGACCTGTCGCTCAACAAATCGGAAATGGATGAAAACGACTCTCTTGCTGTGTCCGTGAAGGTTAAAAACGTTGGAATGTCGGCTGGCAAAACGGTTGTTCAGCTTTATGTAGCCCCAGAACAGGGTGAGGTCATCCGTCCGCTGCGAGAGCTCAAGAAGTTTGAAAAGATCGGTCTAGAGCCTGGAGAGACAAAAACCGTAGCTTTTGAATTGTCCAAGAGGGACTTCGCCTATTGGAGTGAATTCGCGCTGCCATTTACATGGGGAGGTCTCTTCCAGACGAGCGCCACCAAGGCACTGTGCTGTCAATCAATGGCATCATCATTTTCATGTGTGGCATTATGGTCAGCATGATGCTTCCCCAGCTTATGAACACATGGGGCAGGGCACCTGGCGGCTGGACCAAGATAGCAATGGTTATAGGAATTCCAATGCTTGTCATTGGAATGGGCCGGTTCATATTCATAAAAGAGACAGTCGCCATAGAAAAGGCAGATGATGAGTCAAGGAAGATGTCCCTGGTTGAGAGCATGAAAGCGCTTTCTCACAACAAGTACATTTTCATTCTAGCTGGCAGCCTGCTCCTTTCAAATGTCATGTCAACAATCAGCTCAGCGATCAGCACATACTACTTCGAATGGATTGTTGGAGACTTGGGGCTTCTCACTGTGGCAAGCGCTGTCGGCCTTGTGGCGCCCTTTGTTCTTCTGCTGTTTCCCATAGCAATGAAAAGCATAGGGGCCATGAACTTCATCCGCATAGGCCTAGTGGTTGCCGCAATAGGAAACGGGATCAAGATCTTCGCTGGCGCAAGCCTGCCCATCATAATCATAGGCTCCCTTTTGGCTAGCGTCGGCTCCTCATTTCTGGGGCTGATGGTAAACGTCTTCCTTATCGAATGCATGGAGTACAACGAGTGGAAAACAGGGAAGCGCGTAGATGGCTACATAACTGCTTTTAACAATTTCACGGGCAAATTGGGAAGCGGGATCGCGTCTGGAGGGGTAGGCCTTTTGATGGCGGCTACAGGATACGTTGGCACAGCTGCCTCGCAGCCGGATTCTGCCATGGGGGCAATTGTAGCCATGTTTTCTTGGATTCCCGCTGTGTTCTGCATCCTGATGCTTGTGATTTTGGGGTTCTATGATCTTGACAAGCGCATGCCCCAGATAAAGGCAGACAACGAGAAAAACAGGGCTCTATAAGAGCATATCTCAAAATTATATCCGAGGCGCCGAAAAAATCCGGCGTAGAAGCATTCGCCAGGATTTTTTCGGCGCCATTTCGGAATTTTGGGATATGCACTAAGCGTCAAGCCGAAGCCAAAGGGAGCTAATCATGACATTTAGGATCACAAGCGGCGCAGCCGCTACAAAACTCAACAAGCACTGGCAGTTCTGCGTTGGAAGCGGGCATGCCGCGCTTGCCATGAGAACGGACTACCTCAGGCAGCTCAAATTCGTCCATGACGAGCTCGGAATTGAGCGAGTGCGATTTCATGGCATATTCAACGATGACATGAAAACATTGTCAAGCCTCTCAAATGTGCTTGACATGATTCCGGGGCTTGAGCGAGTCAGGGAAAGAACATTTCACAGGTGCGGGCTTGCTTATGACAATGTCTTAGCCGCTGGAATGAAACCATTTGTGGAGCTTGGATTCATGCCGGAGCTGATTGCGAGAGCGCCTCGGCAGTGGCACTTTGACGGGTTCAGCAATATGAATCCTCCAGCGGACTTCAATGAATGGGCAACCCACGTCAGCGAGTTCATAAAGTACTTGATCCACCGCTACGGCAAGGAGGAAGTTGAAAGCTGGAACTTTGAGGTCTGGAATGAGCCCGATCTGAAGATGGTTTTTTGGATCGGAACGAGGGCTGAGTATTTCAAGCTATACGAGGTTACAGCCAAGGCGGCAAAGGCCGTTGACGAAAAAATAAAAATCGGGGGACCCGCAACAAGCGCAAGCAAATGGGTAAAGGGATTTGTGAGGTTTTGCGAGGACAGAAAGTTGCCTCTAGACTTTGTATCCACGCACCAGTACAGCGGAGATCCGCTTGGGGGCGTGGAGGGATCAAAAAGCTTTGAAGACGAGGATGACGGCTTCGACTTGGAAGAGATGGCGGCGAAATTTGGCGGCGAGAGCCCATTGGCCAACCTGCAATCAACAGCAACGCCTCTGGAAGCCATTAGGACGCTTATGGGGGATGAGTCTGAAACAAAGGACTTGCTCACCAATGTCTTCCGTAACAACGCGGATATTGTCAGGGATCAGGCGAAAGACTATCCCCTGTACTATACCGAGTGGAACTTTTCTGCTGTGTTTTCAGCCTATTCCAATGACACAAGGAAAGCCGCCGCTTATATATTAAAGACAGCCCTTGACATCGAGAAGAGCATTGACGGCTCAAGCATTTGGTGCTTTTCGGACATATTTGAAGAGATGCATCAGTTCACTGAGGAGTTCCATGGCGGGTTCGGGCTTTTGACTATCAATGGCATTCCAAAGCCATCTTTCCACGCCATGAAGATGCTGTCGCAGCTAGGCGAGGAACGTTTAGACTTAGGTGATGGCGCCACAGACGGTGAGATAGGCATCGCGGCTTTCAAGTCAGAAGGGGAAACGCAGATTCTTTTGTTCCGCCAGAGCATGAAACAGCTGGACCTCCCCAAAATAGCCGCCAATGTTACGCTGGAGACAGATAAAAAGCCGTCACGCGCCACCGCGCAAAGAATTGACGAGGATCACTGCAATCCGCTCAAATGCTGGGAAAGAGACGGCAAGCCCGCTGACTTGAACCAGTCTGAGGTTGAAAGGTACATTTCCGAAAGCGCAATGGCAGAAGAGAAAATCGAGTTTCAATGCGCGGATAGCGAGGTCTCTTTTAGCGTTTCGCTGGGAGTGAACGACATGGCGCTTGTGCGGCTGATATTTTAAGTTCTCCATTGAATCCTAATTGTGTAATATAATATATAACCAAAGCGCGATTGACATTCAATTGGGAACGGATGGGTGATTTGCTGCTGGAGTTTATGCGATTCAGGCCCGATTTGATTGGATTAGGCTGTGTCATCGCCTGTCAGCCTGCTTTGCCGCAGATTGGATCGCTAGAGGAGTGGGCTAATAGCCACAGAGTAGAAGCATGGGTGCGGTGAGAGGTCTGTAGATGAAAGATTGTCCTGCGGCTTCTGCGCGAGAACTGTCAGAAACCAGACAACTACGCCATTTCTAGGCTGTCAGACCCTACTGGTAATTGTGTAGGCACAGAGATGGCGCAGAGCTTGCGAAAGCTGCGCAAGCATCTAGGCTATGAAAAGCGCAGTCGAAATAATTACCACGAATTTCAGCAATACAGTTGCTTCAACCCATTTTAGAATTTAATTGGTATATTGGGATTTAATTTATAGTGATCAAGATAAAAGATAAAAGATAAGAGTATATGGAACAAATTACTAGTTGACACTCGTTGCTTGTAGCGTATTATAAGTAGTATCAAGGGTGGGCTGACACCTATAAAGAATCCGAAATGCTTCCCGGACGACAGGTGCCGGGCCGTTGGCAGGCAACCATAAAACCTGAAATACTTCCCGGACGACGGGTGCCGGGCCGTTGGCGGACAACCATAAAATCAGCCGGTAATAAAAAGAGGCGGTATCGCAGACCTGTGGGGCTGTTACTGCCTCTTTAATTTTATTGAGAGGGTAAACTTCCGAATGGATAAAAAAGAAGCCATTAAGAGCGGGGCTTGAAAAATTCCGGGGGGAGGACAACATAAGGCGAGTGATGGAACTTGGCACTTCTTATGAGTCAGTTGTAGCGCCAGTCTTTCTTTCAGTGGGAAATTCAATGGCGTTAGCCCGGTGAGTGACCCAAAAAGCAGAAGACAGAGTAGTCTCCTGCATGGACTTTCACAGCTGACATTAGGTGCGAAAGGCCATAGGGGCGGAAAAGCATGTAATTATGCGTGTCTACCATATAGGGCGCAACCCAGCAATAATGGAAAAGAGTAAAGAAATTAAAGGTAGAAAATGTTATGACCATTCGAAAGGGGAATAGATACAATTTTGTTAAACACTTTATTGGAGAATAATTGGGCATATACTGCCAGAACGTTTTGCACGATGTCTCCTAAAATAATTTAGAAATATATAGTGTAAAGAGAAAATAATAAGTTTGGAGGAAAAATTGGCTGAAAATTTTATGAAACAATACATAGAATTATCAAATGAATTCAGAAAAAACAATAAATCTCAGGAAATTATCAAAAAATTGTATGATTTTATGGGCA
>JAISWZ010000600.1 GCA_031270945.1 Clostridiales bacterium
TTTCCTTAAAGAGGCGAACACCGAAAGGAGCTGTGAATACCTCGCACGGCTTGTTCACAAGAAAGTTGCTGATTTGGCGGCTGAGCTCAACGCTGATCCTCTGGTGCGCAAGCGAAGGCGGGGCTACTGCGATGAGCTTGCCATCAACCAATTCGCATTGAATTTTGCTGTCGATCTCCAGCCATTCATTATACGTGTAGAGTTTGCTGCTGCTTGATTCCATATTGCCTCCCTTATGTGCGTCTAAAAATGCTGTCCTTTAGCGCTTGGCGATGTCGTAATGTACTGACGATCACTCAAATGTGGAATTTTCTTATCGTTGCCCGCCTCAAAACCCAGTCGGGCCGCTCCCGCTAACGATAAGAAAATTCTAAATCATACTGATCGTCAGTATAACAAGTGCAGAGTTGTTTTTCGGAGTATTATATCAGGATGTTCTTAATTTGTCAACACCTGAGCATTGTGGGGGAAACGGACTAACTGAGGGAAAGGTTTTTCTGGATTTGCGGGCTAAAGTGGCTTGTTGGAAGGCTAAGCTAGCTTCCTTAGCGGGGCTGTGAAAAAATTGGCAGACTGGCACATGAATGCGTTTTGCGTTTGCAGAAGGAGAAAATAATATTGGATTTAGGTACCCCTTTATGGATCTATATGAGTGAGAGCGAAAGGCTCAGTTACATGTCTGAGGCAATCGCCGAAATGGACGACATCACCTATAAGGCAGGAGCTAAGAGAATCAGGAGGGAAATCAGGGTGAAAGAAGTTGCTCTCAACCTGATCAAGCTGGGCATAGAGGATGACATCATAATTGCATCGACGGGTCTAGACTCAGATGCTATCAAGGAGTTGCATGCTGAAGTAACTGGGGAGGCAGGAGCGAATGCCAAAGTGGCTCTCAATGTGATCAAGAATAGCTGTTCTGACGACAAGATAACTGCTATGACAGGCCTGGACTCAGATGCTATCCGGAATTTGCGGGCTGAAGAGGATCGGAAAGATGCCGGTTTGTCAGATGAAAGCTAGATTCCCTTGGAATGGGGGGTGCCAAACCCTGAAGACAGAAAATTAACGGCGTCTTGATTGTCTCTGCGCCAAGGAAGTAAGGTGTTGACAAATCTGTGAAAGCAGGTTATAGTATTATTATGACAGCACTTGAAGCTTAAAGACGAAAAGCCAGCTTATGACTGAGTCGGTTTTGCAAGCGCAACGGCTGGGCAGCTGAATGCGCTGGCTGAGAAATGTGTTGACAAAGCTGTGAACGAAGGTTACAGTATTATTAAACTGACGAACGCTCAATTGCGGAAATTTCTTATCGTTGCCCGCTTCGGTGCATAATGTTTTTTTGCACTCAGAAGCCAGTCGGGCCGCTCCCGCCAGCTTTTTTGCGGGTTCCGTTCCGCTTGAGAAACGCGAAACTCATGTAAACTGCAAAGCAAGCCGATAATTGGTTTGGAGCACGAAAAAATCGCGAAACAATATTTTTGAGGCGTTGCATTTTTTTCTTGGACATGATATAATGATGTCGACATGCTTTGCTAAAAAACTGGCAAGGAGTTCAGCTGGAAGCTTGATTTACGGCCAGCGAGCGAGAACGTTGTCGGGAGCAAAGTTGCAACAGATTGCCATAACGCTTTTTTAAAGCGTTATGGTTAAACAAAAACCAAAGATGAGCACGCAAGCAGTTTTTATAAGAAACGATGTAAGACAAAGCGAAGTGTTTTAGAATGAGCGTTTCTATGGATACCCCCAGAAAACCGATCCATGCTTAAAAAAACAACGATTCTGCCGCAAAGGCTGCGCAAGCGAGGTGCATATCCCAAAGATCGCTTCGCGCGGAACGATCCGTGAATTATGGGACTGTTGGGACTTTTGCGGATGAATCTTGACATATATTATAAAAGTAACAAAATATAATAGGAGCGGTAGAAGTGTGAGAACTTGCTAATGGATTTTGATGCAGCTGCAACTGGCCCGCTGTTGCGGGCAACCTGATTATAGGAGGAATGCTTTAATGGAAGACGGCAAGAAACCGATGGAAGAAAGCAAAAAGCCGATAGAAGAAAGCAAGAAGCCGGAAGAGACTAAGATTACCTACAAAGATTTCACGGTTACCCTTCCCACAAACGTGGCTTTGGTTGTTGAGTTCTTGCTCCAAAGGTCTGGCTTGACCCCAGAAAAATTCTTCGTCTCATTGTGCAACAGGATGTACGAGACGAGAGCGATTCTTGGATCATTGGACTTTGTGGGCAAGGAGGAAAACCTCTCAGATGAAGAAAATTCGATATTGGATGTTGTTTCCGTATTTTCCGACGCGGTAAATCTCGTCTATGACGAGGCTACCAATTCTTTTTCTGAAGAGAGGAGATAGTGCTTTGAGCGACAACGAAGGCTATCCCGTTTATGATGTCGTGTTCATGAACACGGACTATTTCAACGGGTCGACGAATGTGGTTGCCGTAACGAGAGTCGGGGACAGCACAATAGCTTTCCCCGTATCGTACGTCAAGATACATAACCTGAACTACAAGATAGTCAGCTTCGAGTCATGCGGGCTGACGAAATCGGCGTACATTTGCGTCAACAAGAAATACATCATCCCTACCAGGAACCTGACGAAGCTGGTCGGTAGGCTGCCGGAGTTCGAAACAAAGATCTTCAACAGCATGTTCAGAAGCTATTTGAACGCATAGCATTTCCTGAAGATTGCGTTGCCTAGGAATCAAATCTGAAGCCAATACGAGCTGGCATAAGTTCAAGCAAAAACGGCAAGCCCTTGAAAATGGCCGGTTTCAAGGGCTTGTTTTAGTTTTGTTTCGTTTTCAGGGATGCACAGGCAACGTTATCTGGAAGTAATACTGGTTAAAACCAAAGGTTGGATCAGCCGAGCCGTTGAATCTCATTGCCTTGTAGATCTTCGAGATCCCGGTCAAATTGGTTTCAGTGAGCCTAAGCGCTCTCAAGAACTCGCCAATTCTTCTGTTTCTTGCTTGCATAGGGGGCATTGGCTCTTCAAGCAATAGGTGCTTCATTTCCAATCCGGACATGGGGCCTGGATAGCCTAACATCCGCAAATCAACTCAGATCAGCGGAATCGCGTGCGAATGAAAGCAGACCTGTTATCGAAAGCTGGCATCTCACGCGTAGCATAGCAATACCTTCACTGTTATTTTCACTATATTATATCAGAATTTTTCTCGTTTGTCAACTCTTGAGCATAACAGGAAACGCTTTGCACAAATAAATCCCAATAATGGAATATCAGACAAATACATGAACTGCTGCCTATTGCCTTTTTAAGCGGTGCCGCTATGATTGACGGTCTCTTGATTTATAAGATATACTTCAAGATAGTGATGCGCATGCTTTTATGAGGAACCCGGCCTTGCTCGGATCTTTATAAATGCATCAGCGGGAACAGTGAGGGATGAGCTTGGACAAGTCAATCATTTACAAAAACGCTTCCAGCATAGCCTTGCAAGTGGCAGGAATGGGGCAAAGCGATCACCACGGGAGGAAGCATACAGGCACAGTGCCTGGATCTCTGCTTGGGAATGCGAAAACCAAGAAATCTAGCGGAGACTCCTTTGAGATCGATGAATTTCAGCTTGAGTGGAATGGGATAACCGCCTCCAGCCTGATTCAGAGCTATAATGGCATAGATGCCGTCCGTGTGCAAACCAAGGTTTCCAATGGCAGTGAAAATACTCATGCGATTGAGCATCTGGGCACCTGCTTTCTTCGCAACATAAACGGAGAGGCTGAGCGCGGAAACGGATTCGTATGGCTGCCGCACAACACCTGGTGCGGAGAAGCCCAATGGCAAAGGCATTCCATAAAAGAGCTGGGATACACTCCAGTCAATCCAGGTTTCTCCTTGAAGCGGATAGCCATAGGAGGGGCTGGAGGATGGCCAGCCTGCGAATATCTGCCCATGGGAGCATACGAGACTGACGAAGGCTGTGTCCTATGGCAGATCGAGACGTCTTCCGCTTGGAACTGGGAGATATCTGATCTAGATGGAGAATTGTACTTGTCAGTCTTTGGGCCTGACTATGACACCAACGGCTTTGTCAAGAAACTTCTGCCTGGAGATGTTTTCGAGAGCGTTCCATGCGCCTTTGCGTTTGGCAAAAGCTTTCAAGATTGCGTTCGCCAGATGACGCTATACCGAAGAGCCCTGATCAATGATTCGGCGAAGCGAGGCCGAGGAAAAGTTTTCTTCAACGACTACATGAACTGTCTTATGGGAGATCCAACAGAAGAAAATGAAATTCCACTGATTGACGTAGCGGCAAAGACGGGTTGCGATTATTTTATCATTGACGCTGGATGGTACGCTGATGGCGAGTGGTGGGACGGCGTAGGCGAATGGCTGCCAAGCAGTGCCCGTTTCCCCTCTGGAATAGCTCATACATTGGCCAAGATCCGAGAAGCGGGATTGATCCCCGGCCTTTGGCTAGAGATAGAAGTTATGGGCATCAACTGCCCCCTAGCGGCTAACTTGCCAGATGACTGGTTCTTCCAACGCTTCGGTCACCGCGCGATTGATCATGGGCGATACCAGCTTGACTTCCGCAACCAGGACGTACGCGCTTTCGCCGACAATGTGGTAGATCGGCTTGTAGACGAGTACGGAGCGGGCTATATAAAAATTGATTTCAACATCAATATCGGGCAGGGCACTGACTTTAATGCTGATAGCGCCGCTCTTGGGCTCTTGGAGCACACCAGGGCCTATCACGAATGGCTGAAGGAAGTGCAAGCCCGCCACCCGGATCTTGTGATAGAAAACTGCGGAAGCGGCGGCATGCGCATGGAGTATGCCATGCTTGACATCTGCGCACTTCAGTCGGTTTCAGACCAAGAAGACTATCTAAAGACATCCATTATTGCGGCAAACTGCGCCACAGCCGCCCTTCCCGAACAAACGGCCATCTGGAGCTATCCAAAGGCAGGAGCGGGAAGAGAAGATATCATCCTTAACATGGTAAATGCCATCCTGTTGCGCATTCATCAAAGCGGTCGCATTGACCAGCTCGACGAAGCGGGCGTAGCTTTAGTGAGTGAAGGAATAGCCCTGCATAAGGAAATAGCCCCTGAACTAGAAAAGGGCTTACCGTTCTGGCCTATGGGGCTGGCAACAATGGACAGCGAAACCGCCTGTTTTGGAATGAGTTGCGAGAATGCCATGTATATAGCGGTTTGGCGGTTTGGCCCGACAAGCGATGTGGTAATCGAATTGCCAGAGAGAGGCTCTACGGTAAAGGTCATATACCCGAGAAAAGAGAGCTCAGAACCGTATTTTAGCGATTCCGGGACGCAAGTCGTGATCCGTATGGAAAGTAAAACGGCCAGGCTTTTGAAGGTGGATAGCGTCCGCTAGGCGATTAGATAGCGCTATTCAGAAAGATTGCTAAAAGAGCACATCAAGCAATATCCACCATGGAATTAAGAGAGTTTAGCTTGAATGCCACGCCACACTGCAATCCCCCGTGTTGCGTAGGCGCTTGGCTTCAAAAATAATTGGGCTTGGGGCGCAAGCGCCAAGCAAAGAGGACTTTAGGCGCAGGGCAGACTTTCGTTTGCCGTGCGCCTTTTTGTCGTCCCCATTAATGAGCGAAAATAAGTGCACTTGTCGATTAAACCGGTGGCTGACCAGATGCTGAATTTGCGTTTGGATTAGCAGATGATTTAGCTCGCAAATATAGAAGTCCGGAGATCGATAAGTTAATAATTGGATTGAGCTACCCTTTTTGGGACTGTATTTGAAATTATTTTAGAAATACAGTTGACAGAAATAAAAACAATCAATATAATATAATTAGAACAAAAGAGAATAGCCGACAACGAACGATAGAGCGGCAACAAGAGCATATTCCAAGATGGCACCGGATAGCATTTGCCCAATGTTCATGGGCAAATCGCCAAAATCCTGGCGAATGCTTCAACTAGTTTGCTCGGGCTTCTGCGAGCAAACACCCGGATTTTTTCGGTGCCTCGGATATATATGCTCTAAGCAAAATGGGAGGAGTTTTTAGCATGTTCAAGATTTCAACCATCAAGCGAGTGATAGCGCTTGCACTCGCAGCAACGCTTTGCGCGGGCCTTCTCGCGGGGTGCTCTGGCGGCGGTTACAAAAAGCCGCTTGACACATTGATCAAAGCAACTAAAACAGGCAAGAGCGATCTCATTTTTGACCTTGCTCTCCCTGACTTCCTTAACGAAAAAGTGCTGGATGAACCAGATGGGAAGAAAGCTTTGAGGGACGCCAAAAAAGAGCTTGATGAAATGTTCGAAGATGGAAAAGAAAATCTCAAAGATAGGTTTGGCAAAAATTGGAAAATGACGTATGAAATAGATTATGCGGCGCGGTATGAAAAAGATGAATTAATAGATTTGGCCGAAGACTGGGATGATAGGTACGGGCCTTTCGAAAAGGCTCCAAAATTTCAGGACGCTTATGACCTTGAAGTAGAATTTACGTATAAGGGGAGCAAAAGTGACTCAACACGAAACTTTGACATGACGCTTATAAAGTACAAGGGGAAATGGTATATTGATCCAGAAAATCTGGATGATATGGGCTTGTTGTATTTGTATGATCTGGGTTTGTATTGAGCCTGAGCGCAGAAAACGCGGGATTTAGAAGTTGAAGGTTCAGCGGATAGCTTGGTCCGATGAATGCAAAACAAAGGCGAACTGCTCGTTCGCCTTTGTTTTTTTGTTGGTCTAAACAAATTGAGAAAGATTGTTCCGAGGACACATCATAAATATTACCATTTATCTGAACCTAGCGAAAGTGTGAAGATAAAGAGCAAAAGAAGCCAGGCAAGTGATATGCCTGGCTTCTTGGGACAATTTGCGCTCTTTAATTTAGGCGAGCTCTTAAATAGTAAGAATATTGACTACTACAGGATTATTTGGAGCACCTTAAGGTACTAAAGTAAAATAAGAAGTGTCAAGTGTATACGGTAACACTAGGCCACCAGAATTTTGTGGTGTTGCTTCAGATGAGTAATCCAATATGCATTCGTAGGTTTTTTGACTATAGATAAGCTTGGCACCAGCTTCGATGGAGAAAATCGAGCGATCTGTACTAGAACCAATAGCGCTATGATAGAGCGATCTTCGGAGCTCAAGTTCGGCACCGCTTTTAATGATTAATGATCCACCTAGTGGAATGTATGATAAATTATCGGGTAGACGTGTTATAGAACCATGTTCTCCGATGAATGCGCCATTGATATAAAGACTGTTATCAGTACTAAGGTCAATAATGCCGTGATTTACAAGGGAAGCATTGGCATCTACACGGACATATCCTTGAACTCTGCCGTTCTTTTCGTTAATAAAAGTTCCTTGAATTAGCATATAGCCACTAACCAATTCGATGTTCCCGTTATTTCTAAGATTGCCTTTCAGTACTGTTGCGGAGCTAGGTTCCCATTCAATGGATCCATTATTTATTAAGCTTGAGCCGACCTTCAGTTCCGTCGATCTAGGCAATCGTAAAGCTGCACCACTTGCGATTGTAAGAGTGCTTGGCACATAAGCCGAGCCGTTCCAGTAGTCTCCAATGGAAAGAGAAATATTGTCTTGAAAGTTTAATTCGCCAGAGAATGTAACATCTCCACGAATATAAACATTTGAATCCTCACGGGTTAGCGAACCAGCATTAATGGTTTGTTCAGTCAAAGCTTTTGTGAGCGCATCATCTAGTTCCTTGGCATTTGAATACCACTTGCCATCTTTCCATACATATATGAAGGGCATAGAAGATATTTCTATCGCATCTATACCTGATATGGTAGCGCCGCCCATGACCGCAAAGCGTGATGTTTCATCAACTCCGCTTATTATGCCGCCTGGTAAAACTTCGACCTGAACCTTGGAATCTAAAACCAGTGAGTCAGTCGAACCTGTAGACAGTAAACCGTTTTGTCCAACGACTATTTTGCCGCCATTTTTAACACTTATGGTAGCTGGCAAAAAGTGCATAGCTACTAATCCTGCATTGCTTAAAGACTGTGTATTGTTTATGACCACTGTGCCGTAAACATCCAGATGGGCATAGTCACTCAACTGCATGCGTACGTTTGTTAAATCAAGGGTTATACCTGCAGGAATAACTCCGCCATAGACAATACTTGTTCCAGCAGGAAAGACAACGCTATCACCGCTTGCCATCGCTATGTCTATACCTAAGTTATCGTTTTGTGCGTTTATTTCATTTGCTAAGGCTTGCGCTGAGGCTGGTATCCAATGTGCGGTTAGTGTAAAGTTGTAATAAGCAACCGTGTCGAAATCATAAGGTGAACTCGAACTACTGCTAGAATACCAACCTGTAAATGTATATCCCTCACGAATCGGCTCATCGGGCTCTACTATTTTTGTGCCATTTACAAATTTTTGCGGTGTCGGGCCTTCAGGCGCACCATCATAGCCCAAATTGAATGTAGCCGTATATTGATTAACAAAGATTGCCCTGATTGTCACATCTCTAGCTGGCATGATGAACGTGTCATCAGTGATTGTGATAGAGCCAT
>JAISWZ010000662.1 GCA_031270945.1 Clostridiales bacterium
TCCAGCGCATGAACATCTTCGCGCCGGAAGCTTTGTGTGAAGGCGGCAAGCTGCCAAGGGTTCCGATATTCATGCCAACTCTCGCGGGAGGCTACATGCCAGCCCCGCTAGCTGAGCCCGGAGTTTCGTTCTTTAGTCCAAATGAGAAGAATTCCTTGTTTCGCGCCCTGGAGCATGGCTATGTGGTTGCCTGCCCAGCGCTTCGCGGCAGGATCCGCCCTTATGGAAAAGCGCCAGCATGCATTGTGGACTACAAGGCCGCCGTAAGGTTCTTGCGGCACTTTTCAGATCTTCTTCCTGGAGATACCGAAAAGATTGTCACAAGCGGCACAAGCGCCGGAGGCGCTTTATCCGCACTAATGGGCGCGACAGGCAACCACGGGGACTATGAGGAGTTCTTGAGCCAGATCGGGGCTTTTGAAGAGCGAGATGACGTTTTCGCAGCCAGTTGCTACTGTCCCATAACAAACCTGGACAATGCGGACATGGCATACGAGTGGCAGTTTTCGCAAATTTACGAATATGACAGCTGGAAGATGTCCTTTGAAAATGGAAAGCCTGTTCACACTCCAGTGCATGGAGCAATGCCTGAGAATCGGATCAAAGCTTCAAAGGAGCTTTCTCAGCTGTTTCCGGAATATGTCAACTCCCTGGATCTCAGAGGAGAGAGCTCGCTGGTTCTTGATCAATATGGAAACGGTTCCTTCAAGGATCACATAAAACACTTGGTTTTGAAATCAGCACAGGCTGAGATGGCCTCTGGCAGACCCTTTGAGCGCCCGGCCTGGCTATCCGAAAACGATATTGACTTTTTGGAATACGCCAAAGCCGTCACCCGCATGAAATCCGCACCGGCATTTGATGACCTGGCTCTGTCAAGCCCTGAAAACAACCTGTTTGGCACTGAAGACCTGCATGCCAGGCACTTCACGAGCTACTCCCATGACTCTAGCGAATCAGGCGGAGAGCTAGCGGACAGCCTTTCTGTCAGGCTTTTAAACCCAATGGGATTTATCGGAGATCCTGGCGCCACCTGCGCCAAGCATTGGAGAATACGCCATGGGACAGCGGACAGGGACACTTCCCTTGCCATATCTGCGATCTTGGATCTGAAACTTAGAAGCTCTGGCGCAAGCGTGGACTACCATCTTCCCTGGAACGTCCCCCATTCTGGGGACTATGACCTGGAAGAGCTGTTCTCCTGGATTGACGTGGCATGCCAATGACAGTCATTCCTGTAGGCGCCATAGCCAATTCGGCAGCCCTGGCTGTTGGCGGATTAATCGGGGCAGCCATAGGAGGGAAGCTCTCCTCAAGCGCAAAGTCAATGCTGACAAGCGTCATGGGGCTATGCGCCCTTGCAATAGCCATTGTCAACATCGCAAAGCTGAGCAGTCTCCCCGCAGTGGTGCTTTCTGTTATCTTGGGAGTGATAGCTGGAGAGCTCCTGGATCTTGATCGTCTGGTCAAGAATGCCGTAACAAAGATCATGGGGCGCTCTCAGGCCAACGAAGAGTGGCTAACCCAGTTTTGCGTGATCATAACCCTATTCGCTGTCTCAGGCACCGGCGTGTTCGGCATTCTCAAAGAAGGGTTCGAAGGCGACTCTTCGATACTTATAGCGAAGGCGGTTCTTGACTTCTTCACAGCCATCGTGTTCGCAACAACCCTAGGCAAAGCGGTGTCAGCCATAAGCGTTCCCCAGTTTTCAATCTATCTTGCCCTCTTCTTTCTGGCAAGGCTTCTCTACCCTCTTATATCCCAAACCCAAATTCTGAACTTCAGCGCGATAGGGGGAATGGTCGACCTGGGCGTCGGATTTACCATGCTTGGCGTGAAGAAGTTTAAAACCATAAATTTTCTTCCGGCCTTCGTCTTTGTTTTTCCAGCGACATTGCTGTTTGAGCTTGCCTTCGGCAAGTGAGAAAAAAATGGCAAGCCTCGGGCTAGGCGAGGCTTGCGTTTCAGCACTTGTAGTCCTTTGGGTTGCACCCATACTGCTTCTTGAACTGCTCAGAGAAATAGGCTGGGGTCTGGTAGCCTATCAGCTCGGATATCTCTGAAATCCTGTGCGTCCCAGCCCTCAAGTATTCCAAGGCCTTCCCCATGCGTATCTTTGTGATGTACGCATTGAGGTTCATGTTCATCTCTTTCTTGAAAAGGGAGCTCAGGTAGCTGGGGTTTATGAAAAACTTCTTGGCCAATGCCCTGGCGCTAAGATCCCCCACGCATTCCTTGTTGATGTGTAGCACTATCTGGTAAACAAGAGGATGCATTTTCTTTGGCAAGACAGGTATGTCGCTTCTGGAGAGTATGCCCCTGTTCGCCAGCTCTATCGCCGCAGTGCGCAAGGCGCTCTCGATTTCCTCCAGCTTCACAGGCTTCAAGACGTAAAAGCGAACCCCAAGGTTCAGCGCTTCCTGCGCATAGGCAAACTCGTCATAGGCGCTAATGATGATAAAGCACGGAGATCCGCGCGTTTTCCCCTTCAGCCTGCGAATCATTTCCAGGCCGGACATCTCAGGCATTGACACGTCAGTGACTACAACATCATAGGTTGAGCCGCTGATCCGCTCGATTGCGGTTTGTGCGCTGCAGCAGGAATCAGGAGTGTCAAAGCCCAGCTCCGGCCAGTTTATGAACTTGAGAAGCCCATGAATATTGATCATTTCGTCGTCTACAAACAATATGCGCACATTCAAGCCCCCAGACCGCGATTGGAATTTGCGCCGCGTTTCAGTTGGCACCGATTTTCAAATATTATATTTGATTTCGGCAAGCCCCGAAATCCATGCGCGAAAGGCCAAGCCTGAAATCCTCGTACGAATGCCAAGGCTTTAGCGACAATCGCGGAAAACCAATTTCCTTAAAACACGGCGAATTCATTGTTCCATGCGAAGCCGCAACAGGCCTCCTAGGCCTGTTGCGGCTTTGTCTTTGCTTTTGCTTGTTTTTTGCTTGTTTCACGGAATGCATTTATCAGGCAGCGCACTTCCGCTAACGATAAACAATTCCTAATATTTCCGCTCGATTGGATAACATGATCTGATATGCTCGCGCCAATATTTGCAAGATGTATTTCGCAACGCTTTATGTCAGAACCACAATGCCGCTCTTTTGGGCAAACATCAAAAACCCAAATTCTCAGGTTTGGTATTCGCCAAGAAGCGCTTCTGCGGGCGCTTGCCGCTTCCTCCAAGCCAGGACGCCCTTGACCGCGCTGCGGGACACGGGCATGTCAATGCGCGCCGTGGTGCCTTTGCCCCTGGCGGACTTGAAGCATATGCGGGCGCTGGCGCCGTAGTGCAGCTTCAGCGAGCTTCGCACGTACGCAACCCCAACGTTGCGATCCTCGGAAAAGGCCTGGTTGCTGTTCAAGCTTTCAAGAGTCTTTGAATCCATGCCTCGCCCACTGTCCCAAACTTCGATGCGCAGGGCGTTTCCGGCCCGCTTGACAGTGACCTTGCATTTGATTGTGCCATGCGCAGTGCCCGAGTGCATGTATACGTTCTCCACCAGCGGCTGAAGTATCATTTTCGGGATTTCCACTAGCGTTAAGCCTTCATCGACTTCCATTTCAAAGTCGACGCGGTTGCCGAAGCTCAGCCGCTGCACTGCCACATAAGCCTCTATCAACTCTTTTTCCTGCCCTACAGTTATGTACTCTTTTCCCTTTCCAAGGGCCAGGCGGTAAAACTGCGCCATGCAGTCTATGGCGTCGCAAAGTTCCTTGTTGCCATCGTCCAAGGCCTTCCAACGTATAGCGCCAAGGGTGTTGTAAAGAAAGTGCGGGTTTATCTTGGTTTCCAGAGCCTTTATCTCAAGCGCCCTCTTCTCTTCATTCGCCTGCTCCAGCTCTTCCTTCGCCTGCTCCAGCTCATGAATGGCTGCTGTTAGGCGTTTGAGGGTATCAGCGCGGCCCCAGTTCTGGTTTCGGCCAAATATTATTAGAATGTTTCTAAGGAAACTTGCGATCAGCGCCCCGGTAATAGCGGCGCAAATGGAGAGTCTGCACATTTCGGCAGAGATTGGGGACATCTTAGAATTGTGGGCCAAGTTCCGCTCCGGGGCAACCCTGGCGGCAACAAGGCTTTCGATCTTGGCTTCATCGCTAATGGCGCCTGAGCCATTGCGCACTGATGTGATTTGTCCTATATTCTCCACCTGCATTATGCCCGGCATAGGCGTTGCGCCTGTAATCGCTGTCGCGGCGAGAAATATCGCTATGGGCTTTGGCCAGCCTGCCATTAGGTGGCGTCTGCGCTTATGCCTGGCCAGTGCAGGCTTGGCAAGGAGAAAGCGCTTTGGGTTTTCATATTGCTGCCTCCTTTATCGAAGCGGCGCTCCCCGGGAGGGGAGCTTTTTGGGATATGCTCAAAAGTTGCTCAACCATCCGGCCATGCATGGTTTTGGGATATGCTCTTATTATAGCTCAAGTTTCGAAAAGCGCAACTGAATTTGAGATAAATTGGTATGGGATTTTTATTAAATTTATTTTGATGTTTATGTATTCTCTCGACTGGGATTCGCGAAATATTAAAATGCATTCCATGTATCGTAAATTTATAT
>JAISWZ010000687.1 GCA_031270945.1 Clostridiales bacterium
GAAACAATACGCCTATTTTTGTTATTGTTGATCTATCATGTCACGCTCTTCACTAAGGATCCGCGCTAAAGCTCTCCGCCTAAAGGCGGAGGTTTTAGACCTGGCGCATAGATAATAAAAAATGTGTAACGATAATTTTGGTTTCATCTGAAGAATACGACGTAAATGATATCTTGCCAACATATTATCTACGATTGATCGTCGAATTCAACTTCAAATACATGAAAGATACAGGAAACTTGGAACCTTTTAGAGTGCACAGTTTTAATACATTAAGAGGTCATTTTAACCTTTCTTTCATTATAACGTATATGCACCTAGTGATTTTGGATGCACTTAAGATTCAAAATATATCGTTCCATTAGCTTTAGCATTTTTAAAAGGACTCAGATGTGTGGAAAAAGAATTTTCTTTCGAAATGGAATCAATCACGAAAGATGTCAAAGAAATAATGCCTTTGTTTGGCATTCCTGAAGATAAAATACCGATATATTTAGCAAAATCCATACAGCCGTAGCAATAATTATAAAGAAGACTAAAAAATGCAGATTCCTTTTAAGGATTCATGCGTTTTTTTATAAAACCGCGTAAAAACTTAAATGAAATTAGGTGGTTTTAATCCTCTTATCAAAATTAAAGCGTACAGATTTTTCGACATCTCATAAATTTAGTTAGCAAGAGTATATATAATATTCAACACAATGTAAATAAATGTCAACGTGTTTGAAGCGTTTATTTACAATACGTCTAGCTAACAAGTAAGCATGGAGAATTTTGTCGGTGCAAAATCATCATGCAAAAAAAATGGCCTTCTAAGCCTTTAAAACTGGCATGCAAATTTTATCGGGACTTTGGGTTAAGCATCAAGGAAAAGGCGGTCTATAAGATTTCTTGTACGTCTTGAGTGGCAAGGCATCCTGGGCAATGGCAGCCCGGCGGTTCCAGTAAGAATGCGACAGACTGATGCTCGTGGCTCTGGCTTCTTCAAGCGTTTTGCCCACGCTTGAAGGGCCGGGGTGCGCACTGAGGCTCCTGGCAAGCTTGAGTCAGGCGGTTTCCATGCGTCGCCGGTGGCAGCCCGGCTTACACAGCCAGCCATTCAGCGCACTTCGGTTCCCAGGCAGGCCTCTTTGCGGCGGAGCAATAAACCCCGGAAAAGTCAGGATTGGCGAAAACGGGCAGGACAAGGTCGACTTCATAAAGGCCTTTTAAGAGCCCGTTCTCCAGAAATCTCGATTTTTTAGGCTAAAGCTGATGCCTATGGGGAAGTTTCACTCCGCCGCAACCCCTTAAATCCCGGAAAGAAAGAGGCCTGGCTAATAATCCTGATTCCTCAGGCAAAATCCGATTCCATGCACAAGAGCGAATCTGCCCTCCGCCGTAACCCCTTAAATCCCGGAAAGTTGGGGTCGGCTTGTGAAGCCCGTTCCCAGGCAAAAGCCGATTCCACGCTCAAGGGCAGACTCTGCCCTCCGCCACAACCCCTAAAGTCCCGGAAAGAGGGGGTCGCAAGCTTAGTAATATTTTCAAGGACTATCCGTCATAGACGGGTAGTCCTATTGTAGTGTCCTTGTGAACCATGGTTGAATAGATCACTGCTACTGCCTTAAGGTTTCTAGGGATTCACATATTGATAAACGCTACGTTTGACATCACATTTCAGTTCGAGGAGTTTTCAAAAATCGCTCTTTTGCCAAGTTCAATACGAGTGTTGCTTTGCGGATAACTCCTAGCTATGGCACTGTATAGGTATCATTATTTCGAAAAAAGAATATTGCGTCACTTCTCATATTTTAGCTTTTCAATATCCTTGTGCGTTTCACAAGCCCTTAAGGCAGTAGCAGTACTGAATAGATACCGATTGATAGTCAAACTCAGTAAATCATTTTTTATAACCACCCCATTTCCAATCAAGGCTACCAATTGATTTGTTATACGCCTTTATTGTCATAGAGACTATCGGATAAAAAAAAGAATGGTTATCAGAGTCCGAATAAATGTCAAAACCTTCTGGCAACTCAGTGTTAGCAAGTATTTTAAAAAAATGTCCTGTAAATGTCGTCTTGTATGGATCGCGAACTACTGACATACCACTTTCCTTAATAACAGAATATCCCACAACATCATCTAAACTAGTTGCGTTAAATGCTTTAAAATCAGTAATACGACCAAGTTTTGTGTTATCCTTGTTGCTGAAATGATAATAATCCGTATCAGTACACACGTTATGCACCAATACATATCCAACAAAGTAATTGTGATTATTTTCAACAGCAAAATTATAAACAAGTATCGGATATTCTAACCTTAAATTTGATATTGCTGTTACTTTTTTTGTGATCCCATTGTTATCAAGAAGCAAGCTTCCTGTGTTCAGCTCGCCAGCTTCCACCCATCCCCTGCCATCGACATAAAATGGATGTCCGGCTGTAGCATCAATAACCTCTCCGTCAACTGTTATTGACAGTATCTCATAAGTCTCGTTGACGAAAACCTCGGTAACCTCACAAAGCTCAACTTCACCAGTCTCAAAGTTGTAGCTCCAAACCCTGTCTCCAACCTCAATCTCGTCTATTCGCTTGGATCCGTCCTCAGTGAGCACTGGCGTGTCACCGTCAAAACACTTAGAAAACCCTGCCACCACTATGCCGGTTATTATATCAGCAATAGACAATACGATGTTTATTGTGTCCCGGTCATTGATCGCCTTGTACAAATTGTAGATGTTCAAGCTCTGTCCCGCAATGTAAGAAACCATGCCGACAATCACGCATTGCTCCATGAGCAACCCTGAGATCAGGTCTGCCGCTCCGGAAACAATCGAAAGAGCAATTTGCAACATGCTCGCTCTGGATTTCACAAGCCGATCAACTGTTTCTGCGGTTTGCGTGGTTGATATCAGCATGGAAAGCAGGCGTACAAGATGGTAGTGCTGAATTGTGTTGAGAATACCTTGTATGTTAAGTGAGACACTGAGCTCTGAAAGTGAGAACAACCCCGTCGGATCCGAGTTCATCACCGGGTTGGCGTTCGCGTACAGGTACCTGTGGAGGCTCACAGGATCGCTTGCGCTTCCCGGATACGGATCTGTTGTGATGAACCGCCCCGTGCTTG
>JAISWZ010000328.1 GCA_031270945.1 Clostridiales bacterium
CAGGTTTTTGGGAGCGGAGCTTTGGGCTCAGGAAAGGAAGGATTATCTTGAAATCCATAGATGAAGCGCTTTTGGCCAGCAAGTTGAAAGAGCTGGCCGCTATGGCCAAGAAGAAGAACTCCATGCTGGAATACAAAGAGATAATGGACTTCTTTGGAGACATCGAGCTTGACGGCGATCAGATAGAAAAAATGTACGATTACCTCGAAGGGCAGGGCGTCGAGGTGATGGGGCTGGGCGACGTAGAGGACGACACAGTGAAGGATCCCGAATTCGCGAGCATCGAAGGCTCCATAAACATAGATGATCACGTGAGGATGTACCTCAAGGAGATCGGGAAGGTTCCGCTCCTTTCAGCCGAAGACGAGATAGAGCTGGCCAAGCGCATGGAAAAAGGCAACTGCGAGGCCAGGTCAAGGCTTGCCGAAGCCAACCTCAGGCTGGTTGTCTCCATAGCAAAGCGCTACGTGGGAAGAGGGATGCTGTTCCTCGACCTCATTCAAGAGGGAAACTTGGGCCTGATCAAGGCCGTTGAGAAGTTCGACTACAGAAAAGGCTACAAGTTCAGCACCTACGCCACCTGGTGGATCCGCCAGGCAATAACCAGAGCCATCGCCGACCAGGCTAGGACCATCAGGATCCCGGTCCACATGGTTGAGACGATCAACAAGCTGATCAGGGTTCAGAGGCAGTTGCTTCAAGAGCTGGGCAGGGAGCCGTCCCCAGAGGAGCTTGCAAAGGAAATGCAGATGCCGGTTGAAAAAGTCAGGGAAATCCTTAAGATAGCCCAAGAGCCCGTCTCTCTGGAAACGCCAATAGGCGAGGAAGAAGACAGCCACCTTGGGGACTTCATCCCGGACGATGACATCCAGGCGCCAGCGGAGGCCGCAACTTTCACAATGCTCAAAGAGCAGCTCTGCAACGTCCTTGAAACGCTCACCGACAGGGAAGAGAAGGTCTTGAAGCTCCGCTTCGGCATTGACGACGGAAAGGCCAGAACCCTCGAGGAAGTGGGCAAGGAGTTCAACGTCACCAGGGAGAGAATCAGGCAGATCGAGGCAAAGGCCCTGAGGAAGCTCCGCCACCCCAGCCGCTCCAAGAAGCTCAAGGACTACCTCGAGTAGAATATAAAACCCAAGGCGCTGAAATCCATTGCGCCACGCGCGGATTTCGAATGCCCTGCTGCTCACGAGCGAAAACTCCGTTTTCGCTCGTGAGCATTTGAATTGACAAAAGGAGATATAATAAAGTGGAAGACATAATCAAGGCCCTAAAGCTTGACAGCGTCATTGAATTGATCAGTGACAAGGAAGAGAAAATCCTGAAGCTCCGCTACGGAATCGACGACGGAATAGCCATGAGCGCCAAGGATGTGGGCAAAGAGTTCAACATGACTACAGAAGAAATTAAAAAGATTGAGGCAGAGGCCTTGTTAAAGCTGAAAAACGCGATCGGCAACGAATAGCAAGTTATATCCCAAAATAGGCTAACCGGCCTGGGGCAAGGGCTTGGGATTATATCCTTGGCCTTTTTTGCCTTCACGCAAGCCTATGTTCTCAACGAACCTTCCGAGACGTAATTATCTTAAGCGGCCTGCATATGAATATCGCCGCGATGACGCATATGAGAGCCTCAAGCATTCCGTTTGTGGCCACAGAGCCAGCGAGGACCGTAAGCAAAAGATCGTAGGATATGCCATTGAGGTCGGCGTAGGCTTTTCCGAGAAACGCGTATATTCCGCCAAGGACGAAGATTGTGTTCGCCATGCTGCCCAGGAACGCGGCTATTCCGTACGCCCAAAGGTCTTTGTAGCTTCCCTTTTTGTACGTGAACGCTTTAGACAAAAGAATGTATGACACTCCAGCAATAAGCCCAACCAGGATTCTTGGAACGTTAGAGATGAATAGCGCCGCAAGCCTCTGGCTGGCGCCAGTTCCCGCGAAGGGGCTGAACACGAACGCCAGGTACGGCTGCGGCGGCATGAATGTCCAGATGATGGTGGAGAATATTCCTGTCAGGAGCCCCATTAACGTTCCTGCCCTGACGCCCAGGATTATTGCCGTGACAATGACAGGCACCCCTGCCAGGGTTGCCACTATAGGCCCGATAGGCAAGGAGCCAAGAGGCGTGAAGCAGAATATCGCCTCTATAGCGGCAAGAATCGCGAACTGGGCCAGGAATGCAATGTTAGGCTTTTTAGCCTCTTTCACCTTCGGTGCTTCACTCATTGCCAAAAACCCCCCGTGCGTCCGCTAATGGAGCTAGACGCGTATGATGCTGACAAGCCTGAGATTTGCGCGATAGCGTTTTGCCCAAAGGGGCAGCCGGTTATGCGAAATTTGTTAATCAAAGCGCTCATCAGTGCACAGTAAATTAACCGAAAAAGCAGCTATGAGCGCGCAAAGATCAGCTGATGCGGCAAAACTGTTCATCGTTTTGCGTTTGCGGCTAAGCTCTTAATTATTATAGGCTCTGGCAGGAAGATTGGCAAGGGCTATTTAATGCATGTTCTTAAATTCAAAAAAGCGAGCATGATAGCGTATGCCCTATGCTTAAGGCAATACGCAAAGGAACCCTGGCTTTGGAGCGGCTTTATCAAGCCGTCAAATTTTGATATGCATTTAATGCATAAATCAACTTGAGAATTATCGAGTTGTTTATTTAGCGTATACGATGGGCATGTTTTTGAGGTGCCCTAAATCTATGTAAATCTATATAAACCTAGATTTCAAAGCTTAACAACCCTAAAACCAAGCGCTATCGCCCAGCAGGCGGCCGCAGGCCGCTCGCTGGGCGTTTGGGCATGCGAAAGAAGGAAATACATGGCTTTGTCCAAGCGACTTGAGTGCATACTCCAGGAAATTTCATGCGTTACTCTTGCTGACATAGGATCCGACCACGGGCTAATCCCGGTATCAGCGTTGGAAGAGGGCAGGTGCCAAAAGGCCATAGCGACAGACATAAGCGCAAGCTCTGAGAAAAACGTCCTCCAGCTGGCTGGTGCCAGGGGAGTGCTAGACAGGATTGAGTTCAGAAGAGGGGACGGGCTAGCCCCGTTGTCTCTGGGAGAGGCGCAAGTGATAGTGATTACAGGAATGGGCGGGCTGTTGATCGAAAGCATTGTAAAAAATCACCTGGATCTAGCCCTGAAGTCCCGTCTTGTCCTCTCTCCCCAACGGGATCAGCCGATTCTCAGAAAGTCGCTAGGCGAAATGGGCTTTGCCATAAAGAAGGAGCGCTTGGTCTTCGAAGGAGAAAAGCCCTATAACATATTTGTCTGCGAGGCAGACAAAGAAAAAGAGTATACTGAACTGGAGCTTCTTTTCGGCCGAAGGTTGCTCGAGGAAAAGAATCCGGAACTGCTAAGGCTTTTGGAAACCAAGCTAAACAAGGACAAGCTCCTTCTTCAAAGGCTTAAGGCAAGCGGCAAAGACGACAGATCAAGAAACAGGATAGGTGAAGTGGAAAGTTCAATCGCTCAAGAGGAGGGTGCCATAAGATGGCTGTCAAAGCCCAATGGATAATAGATCAGATAGAAAAGCTGGCGCCGCCAGAAAAAACCCTGCACTGGGATAACGCCGGCTTCCAGGTAGGAAGCAAAGATGCAGACGTAGATCTGGCGATTGTAGCGCTTGACTGCACAGATGACGTCATATCAGAGGCTGTCTCAGCCAAAGCCCAAATGGTAATAACCCATCACCCTCTCATTTTTTATAAGCTTGACAACGTCATAGACTCTGATCCGACAAGCAGGAAAATCATAAAGCTCATACAGCAAAACATCTGCCTCTTCAGCTCCCATACAGCCATGGATCTCGCTCCTGAAGGAACCAATGACATTCTGGCGGAATATCTTGATTTAACTGAGCTGGAACCACTGTTAACCCAAGGGGAGGAGGCAGGGCTAGGCAGGGTAGGGCGTCTTAAAAAGCCTTGCTCATTGGCTGAGTTCGCTCAATTCGTATCCAAGAAGCTGAACACCGACTTGAGGTATTGCGGAGCTCCAACCGCTGTTATTGAGAAAGCGGCTTTCATAGCAGGGGGAGGATCAGGGCCTGAATATTTCCAGGCAGCAATAAAAGCTGGCGCCCAGGTCTACCTGACAGGGGACGTCAAGTACTCCCAAGCGCTCACAGCCTTGGATTTAGGCCTGTGCCTAATAGACGCCACCCATTACGCCACAGAGGTTATTCTGGCGAAGAGCCTGTCCAAGCGGCTTAACCGCATTGCTCGGGCTGAGGGCAAGGATGTCAGATTTGTCCCCTACGAAAAGTGCGGACAAGTCTTCGTCTCGGTTACGCCAGAGATTGAGTATTATGAATTTGATCTAAATCCGCTCGAAGATTCAGAGTTTTAAGATGCTTAAATTTGCTCGAAGATTCAGGGCTTT
>JAISWZ010000003.1 GCA_031270945.1 Clostridiales bacterium
TTTGCGAAAAAATTAAAAAGTTAATATATCGACAAGCGTTTGGGCCAGTTCAGTTACTGGCATTACGTGGCAAATTTCGCCATATGTAAGTCTGGAAAAGCTAGGCCTTTAAGAGAAAAAAGCCGTCTCTTCGCGCTGCGTCAATCATCTTGCTCCTTGCCCAATATGTGCGCGAATTAACTATCATTTTTTTGCGGATCGAGGATCCGCCCTATGCCATGATCGGCATCCTGAGTGTCACTGTTGTGCCAAGCCCGGGGCTTGACTGGATGCTAAGCCCGTAGTCCTCGCCGTAGTAAGCCCGAAGGCGGCTGTTGATGTTGGTCAAGCCTATGCTTGTGCGGGTTTGGTTGTCGGAGAGAAGCATGCCTTTTCTTTCTGTTTCCGCAAAGGACTCGTTCAGGCGATTGACAGTCTCTTGATCCATTCCCGCTCCATTGTCCGCTACAGTGAAAACCACGGAACCGCCTTGGATCAAGCCGGAGACGTCTACGGTTCCGCCCTCTTCAGTTTCGCCCAGCCCATGCTGGACCGCGTTTTCAACCAGGGGCTGAAGGGTGATCTTAACCATTGCCCGATCCAGGATCTGCGGATCGATGTTGAAGGAGAAGCTGATCCGGCCATCGAACCTGATAGAGAGGATCTTGGCGTAGCTTCTGGCGCTTTCCACTTCCTGCTCGACTGTGCTCAAAAGCCCTCCTGAGATGGAGTAGCGGAAGATGCTGGCCATGGACTCTGTTATGGTAGCTATGGATTCTATGCCCTCAACCAATGCGATGGATCTTATGCACTCCAGGGTGTTGTAAAGGAAGTGGGGGTTTATCTGGCTTTGCAAGGCCCGAAGCTCAGCCTTCTTGAGGTTCAGCTCCGACTCGTACATTTTGTTTCGCATGGCGAAGCTGGTTTCGGTCATTGCCTGAATTTTGTCCATCATTCCGTTTATCTCCCTGGAGATCACGCCTATCTCATTGTCGTACAGCTCTGGCAGCCTCTTGGAGAGGTTTGTTTGGCCCATGCTCCTGAGGCCGTGCAAAAGCTGGCTCATTGGGCGGGACATGTTCCAGATGAATATGAGGCCGATCAAGACGAAAACAACAAATGAAGAAATGCCTATTATAACCCCGACCCGCTGTATGGATTTCATGTCCAGATTTATCTCGCCCACAGGAACTATGGAAACCGAGCGCCAGCCAAGCTGCTCGTTGAATCCCGTGAAAACCAGGCATCTTTCGTTTCCAAGCCTCATCTCGGATCCGCTTGGGAGGCCTGAGGAAATGATTGTGGCAATGTCAGAGGCCGCCTTTTCAGGATCAGAAACGGGAAGCTTTGAGTAGGCGATCTCCTGCATTGAGTCTATCAGGTAGAACTGCGAGCTTTCCGTAAGGGAGGACGCGTTCACGTAAGAGAACTGCGAAACCCGGCACACAAAGACGCATATGGCTTTCATCTGCGGAGCGCTGGCGTTTTGGACTGACATGATGTAGCAGGCGAAGGGATTGCCGTCCATGATTATGTCATTTTGAAGCATGCGGGTGAAGATGTCAGAGCCAACGTTTTTGACGTCATATTCTGCGGAGATCAGGGTCTCAAGCACAGCCACAGGGTTCACCACATTTATTGAGCTCATGGTTCCATCCGGGTCTATGAAGACCATGCCGCTTATAAAGCTTGAGCTGGCGCACATGACTCGCATGGTCTCATAGAGAGAAACCCGGAAGGACGCTTTTGCCCTGGACGTTTTCTGTGACAAGTAGTTTTGGGCCGTGGCGTTGTTCCTGAGCTCGCTTGCCGCGCTTTTCAGCCCTAGCGACAGCTGGCAGAGCCAGTTGTCAGTGTCGTCTACGACAGATTGCATGTAGGAGCTTTCTCGATCCTTGACCACATTTCCGAACTCAGTCAGGTAGAAGATGTCCGTAACCCCTATAAAAAGCGCGAATATGGCTATCAGCAGGAACAGCTGGGCACGGTAGGTCACCTTCCTCAAAAGCCGCACTATTCGTCGCTTCCTCTCCTGAATTTGGCTGGCGTAGTTCCTGTTAGCTTCTTGAAGACCTTGTTGAAGTAGAAGTAGTCGTTAAACCCGGTCGCCTGGGCTATGTCGTTTATGGTTCGCCCAGTCTCAAGCAAAAGCGCCTTGCTCTTTGTTATTCTCAGGCTGTTGATGTAAGCCGTGAAGGTCATCCCGTTCTGCTTCGCGAACTGGGAGCACAGATAGTTGGGGTTCACGTAGAACAGCGGAGCTATGCTCTTCAGAGAGATGTCTTCGTTGAAGTGATCCTCGATGTACAGGTTGACTTTTCCCACAAGGCTGTCTGAGGGCTGGGCCTTCAAAGAAACCACTTCCTGCGCCGCCTTTGCCAAGGCTTGCGCCTGAACCCCCATCTGCTGGCAGAACATGCTCAAGCTAGGGTACAAGGATACCATCTGCGAAAAGTCCATGTACTCCATCTCTGAGCTTCGATCAGGGAAGAAGTGGGTCACGCACCAAACGATCTGGTTCCATACAATCTCCACGTCTTGTATCGATAGCCCGTTTTCCGCGCAGAATCCAGGGAATTCATTGAACCATTTGGCGATCCCGGCTTCGTCTTTCGCCTTCAGGCAAGCCGTCACCGCGTCAAGAGCCTTGCTTGCCTCCGCCTGGTTGCCTTTGCTGTAGGAGTACACTCCAGGAGACTGGCGGATGAAAAACTCAGCCCTGGCGCATGAGGCTTCCCTGTGCAAGGCTTGCGGATCCAAAGACTCGTCAAACGCCCAAAGGTTGGATAGCCCTGAAGCGCCCCCGTGATCATTTTTTATCAAAGAAGCCATGGAGCTGTCGGTGTTTGCCAGGCAAAGCCTCATGTTCCGGCCCGCCCTGCAAAAGGCTGAGCGAATCCCTTCCATGCTGGCTATGGCAGTCCCGACCCCGCTGTCGCATAGCACTCCTTGTATGAACTTTCTCTTTGGGCCAGGCTGCCTGTCAAGGATCGCGCAAAGCTTTTCATAGTCCAGCTCTGTGAACTCAGGTATCGATTGCTGCTTCAAAGCGGCTTCATCCAGCTCCAGCTTGATCTTCAACAGCATTTCGTCAAGCTTGCTGGAATTCAGCGGCTTCAGGCAGTAGTCGTAAACCCCTTCTTTTAGAGCCGCCTGGGCGTACTCGAACTCTGCGTACCCGGAAATGATCACGCAGATGATTCCTCTTTCCTTGGCGTTTATCCCTCTTATCAGTTCCAGGCCGCTCACCTTTGGCATCTTTATGTCTGCGAAAAGCACGTCAACTCGGTTCTTCTTCAAGTGATCCAACGCCTCTGTGGACTTCGATCCCGAATAGGCGATGGAGAAGCCGCGGCTGCTCCAGTCGGTCAAGCGCATGAAGCCTTTCAGGTTCCAAGGCTCATCGTCTACCACTGCTACCGTGTACAAGCGTTCCGCCTCC
>JAISWZ010000031.1 GCA_031270945.1 Clostridiales bacterium
CCAACAAGAAAAAACAGTTCGACATAACTGATAAAGTACGGCTCACCCAAAGCGACATCCGCCAAGTCCAGCTAGCCAAAGGCGCCATCCGCTCTGGGATAGACGCGCTGCTTAAAGCGATGGATGTCGGGCTCCAGGATGTCCAGCGCGTGGAGATAGCAGGATCCTTCGGATACCACTTGAGCGAGAAAAGCTTGCTGAACATCAAGCTTTTGCCGCAGGAATTCGAGGGGAAAATCCATTTCGTCGGAAACACAGCTATTGAAGGCGGGATAGCCTTTCTCCTGAATACCGACGCAAGAAAAGTCATGGCTGATGTCGCGGCGAGAGTGAAACGGATAGAGCTGGCTAATGACGCAAGCTTTCAAGAGGCGTTCGTTGGGGGGGGTGCAAATTATAATTGTTGGTTTGCGCAACAATTCAAAGAAAAAATATTGTTTTAAGTATTATAAAGTGATTGATCTGAATTCCGTTGCTCTGAGTATGAAGTTAAGTTGATTGTTGCGATTGTGCAATATGGTCATGTGATTTAATATTGCAGAAATATCGTAAGCTAAAAGCACCAAAAATTCAGTGAATACAATCCAAAAAACCGACAACAATATATCCTTGTAAAACATTTTTCAGCGGTAAAAACTATACCATCAAAGCTCAAATGGCATGGAACAAGTTTATAAGTCAGCATAGGTTTGCAATAACGAATTGAGTTTTCATTCCGGAATCGCAATCCAGAAAGTGTATTGACTTTACACGATAGGGGTAATCAAGAGCGCCAATTCGTTTAGGAGAATAGGATAGGTGCACGAGTGCAATCCGACGGATAATGTAAGATTGCACCACAAGCTGAAGACAAAGGAGTATTCATTTGAATAAATTTATGTCTGCTTTAGGAATCATGGTAAAAGATCATATACAAAGTATAGCTGATGATTTAGTTTATAAAATGAAGGATGAACTTAATAAATCTGCAGAAAAGTATATAAAATATCAAACCGCAAAAGAAAACGGCGAAAATGTCGAAGCTGATTACTTTACGCTTAATGATGTTGAAAACATAATAAATGTTTCTATAGAAACTTTTAATAGTGGTCTTTCTAATGCAATAGAAAATATTGTAAATGAATGGCGCTCAAAATATGAAGAGGATACAGTCCCTGAAAGCAAGAAGCGCTATAGCCAATATAACGTTACCTTAAAAAATCAAGCCAAGAGAAGTCTTGAAATATCAGTAACCAACTTAAAGTTTTTATATAATCGTACAATGTATCGAGCAACAGATGTAGAAGGCAGGAAAATATTATCAGATAAATTTAAAACTAAGGCATTTTACTTTTTTGATGACATGTTTCTTGGGAAAAATCTGCCTTTTAAATTGAGCAAAAAAATGATGCTGAATGTTGCTCAAAGAGGCCAGCTTTGCAATTCATTTGAAGATGCAGCATCAAGCATAAATAAAACCTATAACCTTGATATGTCACCATCGTATGTCAGAACTGTTTCGAATTTCGTAGGATGGCTTCAATTCAATGCTGAAACCGAGGAAGCAGAGCGTTTATATCTTGAATTCACAAATTATAAAATCAATGCCAATCATTTATCAAACATCGTGAAGCCGGAGCGTAAGTATACTGGCAAAATATTGTACGCTATGATCGATGGAGCATCAATATATGTGCAGCTCGGGAAGGACACCCCGAAAAAATACAAAAGAGAAAATAAACTTGCAATGATGTATTTGGGGAATCAAATTGTATATAAGGATGGTTTTAAACTTAAAGCGCACCAGGAAATCGAAAAACGTAAATATGCTTCGTTTATTGGCGGTAAAGAGCAGTTTAAAAAATACGTATTGTCACTTTCTAAAAATTATGATAAAGATTCTTATGACTTAATTGTAGTAATTTCAGATGGTGCTACATGGATAAGAACTCTATGCGATGAAATATTTTCCGATAAGCCAAAATGTACAATACTAGACTATTTCCACGTAACCGATAAAGCTAAAGAATGGGCAAAATCAATGATAACCGATGAAGAACCAGCCGCGTGGGTAAAGCGTTTTGAAAAAATTCTTTTAGAAGGTGATGGAAATGATATAATGCAAATGCTGGAGCCATATAAAGGCATAACTCGTGAAAAAGTGCCCGATTTGTATTCATATGTGCAAAAAAATATCGACCGGATGAAATACAAATTATATATGGCTAAAGGACTTCACATAGGCAGTGGACAAATAGAATCAGGAAACAAGAAGGTTATGATTCAGCGTTGCAGACAATCTGGTATGATCTGGAGAACAGAGACTGCGCAAAACATCTTGACGCTGAGATCCAAGTGGTTAAACGGCGATTGGAAAGATGTAGAATCATTAATACTAAACACTGATTTCGCGAATGTGATAAGACAGGCTGAATTCTTATTAGTAATTAATAAAAAACGAAATGAAAATTTTTATAACAGGAAGAGGGGTTCGAGTTCTGAAGAAGAAATTCCACCGACAATACCAGAAACCGTGGAGTATTACAATGAGCTTATAGATTCATGCACAACATTTTCGAAAAAAACAGTTAAGAACATTAGAAATATAAAAAAGAGGAAGCTCCCGACAAATGATAGTAAAAACAAAAAAGAAGAATTGGCGTTAAACAATATTGGGGAGCCAATCAGCATTGATGGCAAAGATGACGATTAAAAGCATTGATTGCACTCTGTTGATATATATTCGTGATTTGACATTTCAGAATTTAGGGATGAAGTAATAAACAGAACCGAACAAAGAACGCGAGATTGCCAGGTATTTTGTGCGACTATTATGGTGAATGTAATGACAGTTACTTATGTCTGTTAAGAATTTTGTATGCTAATTAAAAAAACTTATACCATATTGAAATTGATGGGCACGTCACATAACAACTTTACAAGAGCAGGTTTATCAATACAGTTATTCAGTGCTACAAATACGACGGATATTTTATTTGATCCTACAACCATCACTATATTTGATTAACATTAAAGGCAAGCGTTGCAAGAAAACCTTGTGTTGAAGCCATTTGTGCTTATTAGTCTTTGGTGGTCACTACATCAATGCTCTTCTATTAAACGATTATAACCAGTGCTGGTTGAGCACATTTGCTTTAAGCCTAAAAATTCAGTAGAGCATATGATGTGATAACAAGCTAATTGAAAATTAATTTCCCGTCTGAGCGGGAGTGTAAATGTGATATTTCACATTTACACCTCATATTTAGAGATCAAATTCTAGAATAGGATTTACAACGTAAATGAAATATATTATACTGACATTTACATTTCGCATTATTATCAGAAAGCTAATATAGATTCGTACTACAATTCAAATTTGCAAACAGCCACCAAACGGAATGTTATTACAATGGGAAAATTGAATATTATTTAATTCTGTAAATCACGTGATTTGTGCATATTGCAAATCACGTGATTTTGTTGGGGTTCGCATAACGTTACAATATATGCAACTTCATAGACCTCTTTGGAATTAAGTATTTCTAGCGTCGGCTACCAACAATTCAAATTTGCACCCTTCGTTGGGGCGCTGAACTTTTAGTTAAAGGGAAATAAACCGGCCCCCCAGGGGGCCGGGGTGCTTGCGCGTTTCACGCGCAAGCGCGGAGCGCCAGCGTTTTAAGTAAGTTTTAAGTCCGCGAGCGCAAAAAGAAATAAAAAAAATAATAATGCCAATATTTGCATTTTCGAATTTCTTGGCGAAAAATAAAAGTGATCCTCTGGCTTGCCGGGGGATTTTTTGGCTGAAAAATAAGCTTTCAGGCGTGCTGATGGATTTTCAAAAAGACTTTATTCCTGCAAACACATAGGTTTTAAGTTGTTGACGCACTTGACTTTATGTGATAGAATTGATTTGTCTTACTAAACAAGAAGCGTGCTGGCAATGGAGGTTTTTGCCGCGATTGCGGGATTTTACGCGTCTGCGCCTCTAAGGCAGCGCGTACGAGCGCATGCATGCTGCGCAAGAAGATCCGACTGCGGATCTTCTCACACGGACTGCCTGTCCACCAGCGCCACAGGCAAGCGCACGTCATTGGCCGCAGGCGTCTTGCCCGCCATGAGCTCAAGCAGAAGCTCAAATGCAACTGAGCCCTTTCTGGGCACATCCTGGCGCGTGGTAGTCAAAGGCGGGCATGACATCTCGCTATAGGGCTCATCGTCAAAGCCAGCAACCGCTATGTGGCCTGGGACGCTTATGTTCTTGCTGGCAAGAAAGCCAAGCGCCTCTATCGCAAAGCTGTCGGCGGAGAAATACCAGGCGGATCCAATGTCTGAGTCGCTCAAGAGAGCCTCATATTTCTGCATGCGGTCTTTTCTTAACGTACCTATTATCTCATGCCGCCCTTGGGGATGCCCCGCTTCTGAAAGCGCCCTCTGCCAGCCCAGCTTCCGCTGGAGGTCTATCCCCCAGTCGGAGTTTGACAGGAAGACGATCCCCTTTCGGCCCTTGGCTATGAGATGTGTGGTCATCTCCCAGCTTGCGCCTTCGTCATTTAGCCCGACGTTATAGTATTCAGAGCCTTCGATATGTATCAAGTCCACGGCCACCACAGGCTTGGCGATCAGGCTCTTGAGCCTTAGGTAGTTTTTGTGGCTGAAGGATATGGCGACAAGTCCGTCTACGTTCCAGGACGCCGCCATCCGGTAGATTTCGTCCAGCTTGTCAGAGGAATACAGCATCATGAAACGTCCGGCATTTCTGATGCGCTTCTCTAATGATCCGATGATTTGCCCGTAGAAAAAGCTCCCGGTAAATGTGTACTCGTAGTGCTTGTCGATGTTTATCACGACTCCAATGATCCTGCTGTTGGGGCTGGCTATCCAGCCCATGCGCGGCACGTAGTTGCCCTCCTTGAGAAGGGCTGTCACCTTCTCCGTCGTTGCTTTTGATACTTTCTTGGTATTCCCGTGCAGGACATTTGAAACAGTGGTAATGCTGACCCCCGCTTTTGCGGCAATCTCCCCTAGGGTGATCATGTTGTCCCTCCTCGTAATACTTAGTATTATAGCAAAAAAGGGGCAAAACCGAAAGGGGACGAGGTTAGGATAAGACGCAACAGCAACAAATTAAAATTTGACAATGTTGGCAGGATGCCATTTCACTTAGTGCATATCCCAAAATTCCGAAATGGCACCGGAAAAATCCTGGCGAATGCTTCAACGCCGGATTTTTCCGGTGCCTCGGATATAATTTTGGGATATGCACTTATATAAAGAAATGCCGAAACGCCCGCTTTTCTTGACTTGCAGCAGGACTTTGCAAGAGCGTATCCCAAAATTAATGTTAGGGCTTGCGAAAGTCACGCGTTAAAGCAGTGCTGTGACTTTCGCTGCGCCTTCTTTGGAATTTTGACTTGCAGAAGACCTCGGCGCACCCCCCCGGCACCAGGCTCGCACCAAAGTCGCGCAAAGCAACGCAACGCTTGACAGCAAGCAGGAAGCAATTATCACCCCAGCATATGAATGTTTAACATTATTAAGCAATACCTGTAAATCATTATATTGCAAAAATAATTGGTTTTTGGCAGATAGGATAAATATTAGATCTAAGACCTAGCAAGTTAGAAAGTTAACTTATAATATGCTGCATAAGATTATGCTGGCGAGCGTAAAGCGGTCTTAAAGTTTCTAAAAAACTAACAAAGTCCAAGATTTAAGGATCCAAGATCCATCCAACCCATATATTCGCCAGCGCAACCGTTATGCAAAAAAAAAAAAATAATAAAAGACAGAAAGGCATGATGCGCATGACTACGCAGGACAAGCATGAAAACTGCATGATCACGCAGGACACCATACAATTGCAGCAGCCCGCGGCACCTGAGACGCTGAATTGGGGTGCCGTAGTCATAAAGAGCCGAGAGCTCAACGGGATGTCCCTAAATGGGCAGAAGCTTCTCGATCTCAGGTTGATGAGCGTGTACTTGGCGCTGGTCAACCCGTCAGACATCAACACCAGGGAGGTCAGGTTCCTTGCATCTGACCTGGAGATAATGGCAGGATTGACGTCAAGGCTGAAGCCCAGGGATATCCGCGAAAGCGGAACCAGGCTTGAAAGCCCAGATTGCCACCTGCTGAAGAATGGCTACGAATCATTCAGGCTCTTCAGGAAGGTGCTTCCGGTAAACTACGGCTTCGGGCTCGTCATAGAGATGGATGTGTCAGACGAGGCCGTCAAGCTGTTCTTCAACAATGGCAAGGACTGCTTCAGGTACAGCCTCTTTGACGCCATGCAGATGAAGAGCGCAAACCAGTTCAGGATCTATGAGCTGATGAAGGAGCACAGCGCTTCTGGCGTGTTCCTCATCTCCGTTGACAGGCTCAGGTGGATGCTGGATCTGGTGCCGGCAAAGCAGGAATCCGTCTGGGGCTTGCGCAGGGACGTGCTCGATGCCTCGAAGGTTGTGATCGTGGAGAGGACAGACGTTGACTTCGATTACAGCGGCATCTTCAAGGGCGATGAATGGGAAATCTCAAGCATCCTGTTCACAGTGAACGACAAGTCGCCGTACATCGAGCCCTCGACTATCGAGGCCTTCATGGACGACAACACCCGCATGATCGACCAGGCGCTCAAGAAGTTCATGGAAGATTTCACTGAAGCCAGAGGGATAAGCGACTCCTTCTACGAGAAAGAGGCAATGGCCCTTTTTGTGAGCTACATGAAGAGGATCGTAGGACACACGGGCGAAATCACGCTTGAGAAAAAGAGCCACTTGGACAAGGCGATGCTAGTGATAGTAATCAAAGGCAAGACCTACTGGATAGAGATCAGGCACTGGACCAAGGAGGCGTACGAAACGAGAAGCGCCGAGAAGCTCTTTGATTTCGTCTGCGCTCACAGGCAGCGCGTAGGTTGGCTCCTCTCGTTTTGCCCGTACGTGAACCCTGCGATCAATATTTTGACGCATAGCGGCAGAAGGGTCTACGAGGCCGTGGTCTAGGGCTTTCCCGCCATCACGCGCGCGTGATGGCGGGAAAAAACTAGCCGAAAAAGGCGTTTATCCCAATAGTCGCCGCCGCTAGCACATGAGCGTCTTCTGCAATGGCGCTAGGCAGCACAGGAATGTTTCTGCGCGTAATGGAGCGCTTTGACACGCGCTCCGTTATCAGCTTCGCCATGAGATCCGGCTTGTGCAACAGATCGCCCCCAAAGACGATAGCCTCAGGCTCCATGAGGTTGACGTAGTTGACCAGGGCTTGGGATAGATAGTCAGCCTCCTTCTCCATAACAGACACGCATGTCCTGTCTCCCTGAATGGCTAGATCCACTACCTGGCCCCAGCTGCTTATCTCATCAGGGGAGAACATGTCCTGCAAAAGCGCAGGGATGCAAGCGTACCGCTCCAAGCACCCATTGTTTCCGCAAGGGCACCAGCGCCCATTCATGTAGATGGATGTGTGGCCGATCTCGGCGCTAAACCCGCCAGATCCTTTGAAAAGCTGCCCGTCCATGATCATGCCGCCGCCTATGCCGCTGTCTACTACGATATACAGGAAGTTCTGGTAGGTACGACCTAGCCCGAACCTCATTTCGGCCAAAGCCAGGCTTGCCGCGTTGTTTTCAACCAAAACCTTAAGGCCAGTGATCTTGGCCAGTTCCTCGCCAAGGGGAAACTGGTTCCATTTTTCCATTCCGGGCGGGGTCAGCATGACCCCGCTTTTGATGTCTACAGGGCCTGGAACGCATGCGGTGGAATATATAAGAGTATCCAAGTCAATCCCTGAACTCTCCAAAAGCTCGCTCCAGCTGTCCCTGATAAACCCCATTTCATTTTCTGGATTGGAGTCAGCGGGCAGCATGACGCGGGCTTTCACTTTTCCCCTTAGATCAGTGATGGCAATCACAGCTTCGCTTCTGGACATGTAAAGGCAAGCCACATGCTTGTGGCTTGCGTTGATGTCCAATAGCATAGGCTTTCGTCCAGACCCGGACTCTCCTGTCCCGCGCTCTACAACTATGCCAGATGCCAACAGCTCATCCGCGTGAAGTCCCAGCGAAGCCCGGGTAAGCTTTAGCTCATGGGCCAGCTCAGGCTTTGACATGCTTTTGTAGAATAAAAGGTTTAAAATCGCTTTCCGGTTGCTGCGCTTCATGGCTGCTGCGTTGCCGGTATTCTTATGCATAAGCACCTCCTTCGTTTGGAAAATGAATTTATAAATAGGCCTTGCAGGGTACATGGGATAGTGCTATAATAAGTGCATATCCCAAAATTCCTAAAGTGGCGCAGTGAAAGTCATCGCAATGCTTTAATGCGTGACTTTCACAAGCCATAAATTTAATTTTGGGATATGCTCTAAATTCAGACAAAACGATAGCGCAGAGCATTTTCTTGAAATGCGAAAGCAAGGGCTAATTCTGCATTATATATCGGATCAGGATTGCATAAGATTAAGATTGATTGTAAAACAGCTTTTCAAATGTAAAACATCGCAAGTAAACCTACGCTTGTACAAAATTATACCAAATATCAAGACAAAACAAAATCATTAATCCGAGAGGAGCGCACCCATGTTTTCCCCGGAGCAGCTGGACTTAACGCGCACTACCACATGCTCGGCCCAATCCAGGCGCAACCTAGTAACGATTGACAGCATCTTGGAGCCTGGCCAAAGCTATGATCTTCAAGAGTTCTATTCAAATCCCGACTTCAAGCTCTTGGTGGACGCAATCATTCAAGCCAAAGCCGATTCAAGAACGGTCATAGCCTTTTATGGAGCGCATGCCATAAAGCGGGGCCTATCACGGTACTTGATAAAGCTCATGGAGTTGGGGTTCATCAGCCATCTGGCCTCTAATGGGGCAGGGAGCATACATGACTTTGAGCTTGCCCTTTTAGGCGGAACGTCAGAGCATGTCCCAACAGCCATTCAAGACGGAAGCTTTGGCATGTGGGAGGAAACAGGAGGCCTTATGAATGAGGCCATAAATTTTGGCGCCAAAAAGGGCTGGGGCTATGGCGAAAGCTTAGCCAACTTTGTTGAAAGCAACCAGAGCCTGTTCAAGCACAAAGATATTTGCGTATTTTACCAGGCCTATAAGATGGGCATGCCCCTCACTTACCACGTCACCATAGGGACTGATATCATCCATCAGCATCCAGCCGCTGATTTCGGCGCCATAGGCGCCGCCTCAGGGGTTGACTTCAAGGTTTTCTGCAAGTCTGTCTCAAAGCTTGACCAAGGGGTTTTCCTAAACTTTGGATCAGCGGTCACAGGCCCTGAAGTTTTCTTGAAGGCCATATCCATTTCAAGAAACCAGGGCTATCCTACAACAAACATTACTACTGCCAACTTTGACCTGCTCCAGATTTCGGATTGGGACAAAATCACTGACAAAAGCCCTGCCTACTATTACAGGCCCCTTAAGAACGTGGTATTGCGCCCCGCACCGAAGGGAAAAGGCTATTTCATCAACGGCGATCATGCCGATACCATTCCGGCGCTCTACAATATGCTTGTCCAGAGGGAATTATGATAAGCGTAATAAAACACAGGGATCTTAAAAAGGTCAAGGCCGTCTTATTCGACTTTGACGGGACTCTCTCAACCCTCCGCTGCGGCTGGGAGAAAGTCATGCGTGAGCTCATGCTGGAACTGCTTGGTTCTGGGCTTGAGAAAGAGATTGACAAGTACATTGACGAATCAACCGGGATTCAGACAGTGCACCAGATGGCCTGGCTCAGGAACAAAATCTTGGAGAAAAGCTCTTCAGCCCTAGGCGTCTGGGAGTACAAGGACGAATACAACAAAAGGCTAATTAAATCTATTGAGCATAGGACAAATGACCTGAAAAACGGCGCTGATCCCCAAAGCTATATGCTGACCGGAACGGCAGAGTTTCTCGAAAGCCTGAAAAAACTTAACGTAAAGCTCTACTTGGCCAGCGGAACCGACCATTGCGACATGTCAAAGGAAGCTGAGCTCTTGGGGCTTTCGCACTGCTTTGACCTTATCCTTGGAGCGCCGGAAAGGGAGGCTTCCTGCTCAAAAGAAGCGGTAATGCGCCGCTTGATAGAGAAAGAAAGCCTTTGCCCATCTGAGCTTGCGGTGATAGGCGACGGAAAGGTCGAGATCGCCCTTGCCGTCGAATACGGCGCTTATCCCCTAGGCGTGGCAAGCGACGAGCTAGCCCGGGAAGGCATAAACCCGGCAAAGCGCAGCAGGCTCATAAACGCGGGCGCGGCAGCGGTGATAGGCGACTTTAAAGAGCTGGATGAGATCTTGGGGGTTTTGGGAATATGTTAGATAGGGGCAATGTGAGCCGCTTTCAGATGTCGATTCGCCAGCAATCTTTGATTAGCGCCATTCTTCATTTAACTTTTTTCTGAAAACTCTAAATCGATCACATCTTCTGTTGCCTCATGTTTGAACGCTTGAAAAATGGCTGATTTTCGAATATAGTAATAATAAAGGGCGAGGCGCAATCGCTTCACTCGCCCTATAAACCCAGATAACAACGCAGGAAATCGGATGGAGGCTAGCATGGTCAAGGATTTTCAAGACAAGGGCTACATCGCGCGTCGAGAGCAGTTAATGGGGTACAGGAAAGTCCAGCTCACCGAGGGCAGAGCCAAGGGCTGTTCAGTCATTGAAGTTTGGACTGAAAAAGGGCTCCATGCAGAAATTTTGCCTGATTCGGGGCTTGACATTGGGGTTGTGCGCTTCAAGGGCTTGAACATGAGCTACTTGAGCAAGAACGGGTATGACAATCCGTTCTTGGTCAACCCCTTGGAAAAGGAGTTCGTCAACACATTCCCAGGAGGGATGCTTTACACCTGCGGGCTTCGCCAAGCCGGGCCTCCCTGCAGGGACAATGAGGAATGGCACCCCCAGCACGGCAGATGCCATGGGATTCCTGCGGAAGAGGTGTCATGCGCTATCGAAGGCGACGAAATAATTATCAAAGGCAAAGTGAGAGAGACGGCTCTGTTTGGGCATTCCCTGGAGTTGTCACGAAGAATCTCGATCTCGGACTCTAGCATAAAAGTTGATGACGAATTGGTGAATAACGCCAAATCAGCCCAGGAATTCATGATATTGTACCACATGAACTTTGGGTATCCCATGCTTTCAGAAAAGGCCTTTTTGGACTTTCCAAATGGAATGACCTCTGTCCGCACTGATTTCTCAAAGGCGGGGCTGGAAGATTTCAAAACTGTTGACTGCCCCAAGGACAATGAGGAAGAGCGGGTCTTCTTTCATGATCTTGAAGAATACTGGGTTAAGCTTACCAATCCGGAAATTGGCATAGCCGCTAACCTTTCCTGGAGCGGAAAGACCCTGCCGGTCCTGGCTCATTGGCGAAGCATGGCATCTGGCGATTACGCGCTTGGGCTTGAGCCAGCGAACAATTACGTGTTGGGCAGAGTGAAAGAGCGGGAGAATGGCACCCTAAAAACTATTCTAGCGGGACAGGCGATTGAGTTTGGCGTGGAGCTAAGGTTTGATTAGTTTACAAGGTGCGCAAAAAGCCATGCGCAGGCATGGCTCGGGGTTTGCTTTGCTAGGATCAAAATCTATCTCTCCAGCGCCTTGGCGCTGGCTTTGCCTGTAACCAGAACAATAGGCATAAGCGTTGACGTATGATGCCCGTCCATTGTCAGCTGCAGCACAAATCGGTTTATGGCGGTTGGGGATAGCGGAGATGAAAGCGTAAATTGGGTTTCGCTTTTGGAGTCGTGCCAGTGGGACTGTCCTACGTATATGAGGCCCTCTCCGCCAGGCTTGACTGTCCAGCCGTCAGGCAGGTACCATTTCCAGGCCAGGTTGGCCTGCATGCGGTACCGGTTTGCCACGATAAGCTGGATCACCGCTTGACCTCCAGCCTCTACCGATGGGCCGGTGTCATACCTGATGGCGATGTCAAAGAACGGATGCTTGTACTTTACCCTTGGAATGGTCAGGTTTACTATGTCCTCTTTGCGAGCGAACAGGTTGTCGGCTTTATCTTGAGCCGCTATCTTTGGCAGCTGCACCGGAAGCTGGTAGTGGCTTACTACCCTGTGAGCTATCTTTTCTACCCGATCAGTCAGCTCTTCAACAGTAGCGGGAAGCATTGCTCCGAAACTGCCCAGATCACCAAGGTTGAGGCATGCGGTCTTTATGCCGTGCCCTATGGGTTCTATCCATTTCTCAGGGATGTTTTCAATCCCGTGCATTATCCCAAAGATGGAACCCAAAGTGGCGCCAGTGCAGTCAGTATCTTCCCCGCAGTTGACAGCGGTGCATAGAGATTTGTCAAAGTCGCCTTCTCCATACAATAGCCCTATCACAAGAATTGCGATGTTTGATGGAACGTCCCAGCCCGGGTGCCCTTCAGCAAAGCCCATGTCCATGTCTCTCTGGGAGATCAGGCTTTTGTCGCCGCCTAATAGAGATCCTCTGAATGACTTCAAAATTTGGTCGCGTGTTTCAAGCCAGGTATAGCACGATTCATAAGCGGACAAAACATGGTTTACAGCCCGAGCGACGCCGCAGGACTCAGGGATATAGGAAAGGCCGATCTTTATCAGATTTTCTGCGTCGCTTTCAACAAATGCCGCGCTCTCAAGCGCGGCGCAGAAAACCTCCGCGTAAACCCCTTCGCCATTCCCATGATCAAGCATCGCGTCCTGCTGCGCAAACTTCACAGCTTGGCGAGGGCAGCCAGGCGCTATGCAAGCCCAGATCTCTGACCTGATGAACGCTCCGTCGCTGTCTTTGTTGAAGTTGTTCCAGATGCCGCTTAAAGGCGGGACCAACCCTGTTCTCAAGTTGATTTTGGCAGTTCCGTATTCAGCCCAGAAAGGCGTGACATAGGAAAGCCAGTACTCGCCCAGAAGGCTTGAGTCGATATCCACGCCTTGCTCCTCAAGCGCTATAAGCCAAAGAAGCTGAATATCCAGGTCATCGTTGGGCAGCGGGTTTCCGTCATGCTTTTGGGTGTAAAACTCCACGCTGTTGATCTGGCGGCGCCATTCAAACGGCGCTCCAAGCGTCCCGCCAATGTTCTTTCCCATCCAGCACCCAAGCACCTTGCTTCTGTAATCCTTTATTTCAGCCATTGTCATGCCTCTCTTATGGGACAGCGTTGATATTTTCCATCGAACTTGCAGTTAAATTTTAGAATAAGCCTTTTAATTTGTCAAGCGGGTTATGCAGGGCTTGCTTGCATCAAGCGATTGCAAGCAATTGTATGCGATGCATATTCGCAAGCAAAGGCGTCCAGAAATTTATCTCAGTTTTCGCCAATGAACTGCAATGGCCGGGCAACCAGATTTATTAATATATTTATGGCGGTGCTCCAATGAAAAGCGTCAGCATAAGCAGGCATGCCGCAAGCGAGCTTTTGGAAAAGATCTCAGGCGCCAGGATAGGGCTGCTGGGAGATGCGTGCCTAGACTTTTACTGGGAAGCGGATATGAGGCGAAGCCGCATATCCCTAGAGACTCCCAAGTACCCGCTCCCCGTGGTAAGAGAGCGAGCCTATCCAGGAGGGGCAGGTAATGTTGCCAATTGCGTGGCGACAATAGGGGCGAGAGAGGTAAGGCTCATAACATTGATCGGGAAGGATTGGCGCTCAGCCATGCTTCTTGATCTCCTAAAAAGCCTTGGCATAAACACTGATGGGATCATTCTCTCTCCTAGCAGGGTCACTCCTGGCTACTGCAAGGTTCTTCAAAAAGGCATATCCGATGTGGTTTACGAGGATCCCAGGATTGATTTCGAAAACTACTCGTCTCCCAGCGCCAGCGAGGAAGAAGCGGTGCTTGAAGCCCTAGATGAAGTAGCAAAACAAGTGGATGTCCTGATAGTGGAAGACCAGTTCCTCTACGGATGCGTCACGGACAGAGTGAGAGCGAGGCTAGCGGAGCTGTCTTCTTTGCTTCCTGTCATAGTTGACAGCAGGGACAGGGGTTCCCAATTTGAAAATGTCATCCTGAAACCTAATGAGCTCGAAGCGGCGGTCCATCTAGGAATGTCTCCAGAGCCCAAGACCATTGAGAGATTTGAGGCCATAGCAAGAAAGATCAGCCTTCGCATGAACAAGCCAGTCATTGTCACTTTAGGAGACGCTGGATCCTTGTGGCTTGATAGGGCGGACGGAGAGATCGTTCATGCGCATCCTCAAAAGATTCTCCCCCCATTTGACATAGTAGGAGCAGGAGACGCTTTCCTTTCCGCTTTCGCCTGCGCCATGGCGGCAGGCGCAAACGGCGGCGAATCCGCCGCATTGGGAAACATTGCGGCATCTATTGCGATAAAGAAGATTGGGGTAACGGGTACAGCGTCACCTAAGGAAATTTTGGGGGCGGCCCAGCCGTAAGATGCGAATAGCATTAATAAGGCTCAAAATCCCCAATTCATTGACGAAATCCCTCCAGTGATCTATAATCTATTTGCCAAGCGCAAAGCCCTTGAATTTCAAGCTTTTTATGCTTGCGACCGGTAGGTGTGGATATTTCTTATCGTTAGCGGTGCGGCCCGAATGGCTCTGAAGACGTGATAAGAAAAATTCAGATTTGATCGCTTTAAGCATAGATTCTGGGAGCGCGCTGGCGATGGAGGCGCTATGATGGATGAGATCGATGAACTGGTGCGAAGGCATCCTAGCCTGGAGGCTTGCCGAACAGATATAGAAGCGGCTGCAAAAGGGATTATATCGGCGTATGAGAAGGGTGGGTTCCTCATTACTTGCGGCAATGGAGGGTCTTGCTCGGATGCGGATCACATAGTTGGAGAGCTGATGAAAGGGTTTGTAAAGAGGCGCCCCCTTGACGACAAGTCAAAGGAAACGCTTGACAATGAACTATTCCCGGATTTGGGATCAAAACTGCAAACTCCTCTCAGGGCTATCAGCTTAACCAGCTCCCCGGCCTTGCTTACCGCTTTCTCAAACGACGTTGACGCCAACCTGGCCTACGCCCAGCAAGCATACGCTTGGGCTGGGCCCGAATCAGCCTTTCTTGGGATAAGCACGTCAGGCAACTCCAAGAACGTCTTGGCGGCCGGCATAGCCGCTAAGGCGAAAGGCGCTTTTACCATAGGCCTTACCAACGCGGTTGGAGGGGCAATGCCGTCTGTTTTTGACTGCGTAATCCGCGCTCCGGAAACTGAGACGTACAAAGTCCAGGAACTGCATTTGCCTATATACCACGCGCTTTGCTTGGCGGTTGAAGGCCATTTCTTTAGCAAGTAGTCCAAAGGGCCCCGCGCAAAGCGCGGGGCCCTTTGGGGGTTGCGTTTGGGGGCTTTGGTCGGGTTTCAGAGCGTTATATGCATAGATTGTTAAGCATACAGAGATTAAAATCGAGCGCCGCTTTTTGCGTTTAGGGGGAGGCGGGTTCGCGGGCTTATCGGCATTCGCAAGCATAGGTGCATATCCCAAAATTTATTTTAGGGCTTGCGAAAGTCACGCGTTAAAGCATCGCTGTGACTTTCGCTGCGCGAATTATTGAATTTTGGAATATGCACTAAAAAGAGCCTCAGCTCAACGAGCTGAGGCCAGCAGTTCTTGAGGCATAGCCGCGCCTAGTAATAATAGCTATGGCCTCCGATGGTAAAAGCGTATTGCCTGTTCTTTTGCACCCAGGTTGATGAAGCAATCTTGGGGTTTAAGAAAAATAGTGTACTAGAGGCATTGTTTCTGCCTTCCAAGGCATCTAGGGCGACCAGGTAGCTTTGCGTCGAGGGAGTGTTATAAACAGTCCCGTTAAGAGTAGGCGTGAACTGGACCCCGTGTTTCTTGTCAAATATGACGCCTTTGATCGTTTCTGGATATTGGCCGCTTTCTTTTCTGTTTATGATGACGCTAGCCACACCTAGCTTCGAGTCGTACGACTCTCCCTTTGCTTCAGCGTCAACAATCTTAGCTAGCCAGTCAAGATCCTCTTCCGAATAGCCGTCGTAAGTTGGCAGCAGCTTCAAAGCCTCCGCTTTTGAGGGCAAATCTCCACCCGCGGATATGGCGATGATGTTCTCGTTTTTGTAATAGGCCGTTTGAGCCCCAAATGCGCTCTTGAAAAAGTCGAGAGAAGCCATCATCATGTCATTTCGAAGCGCGCCGTCGCACACATAAACCTCGCCGTCATAATAAACGGACGCGGTCATGGTGTCGGCATCCCAAAACACTTCTCCGCCAAGAGCTTTTGCTGACGCTCTAAGCGGCACAGAAGGAACGCCGTCAATCACGGCGGATTCAGGCCCGTTAAAGATCTTCTTATTTAGCAGAAATCTGGGTATAGGCGCGCTGTAGTCCTGGGCAAAGGTGTCTGAGACGCCGCAAGCAAGCGCCAATACAAAGGCGGCAAGCCCGGCGGCCTTCTTAATGCCTGGTAAAATAAAAACCAGCTCCTTATTTTTGGGCGTGTTTTAATCAAAGCCGAAACAAACGGCTTTGAAGCAAAACATGCCACAAGTTCTGGGCCTTGGCCATAGAGGCATGCTAAGGCTGGCCCGTCGATTGTTGCAGCGGCAGTTCTTGCGCGCAGGCGCATGAATATCGAGAATGACGGTAAGCTTGGCTGGCTTGAACCGCTTTGGGCTTTTTTCCGGGAGGCGCGGATATTCCCGGCTTGTCTTGGGTTTATAAGCCTTGCCGCACTGCGGACGCGTTTTAAAACGCGCGCTTTTCTCTTTAGAATTTTGCTTTAAGACGAGCGCATTGATTCGGGACTTATGGGCCAATTATAGAATTGCCAATTTCCAAGAATTTATACTTCAATGCCGTGCCGGAAGAGAGAAATCGCAGATAATTGACGAGTTATGTAACTATTTTTTACATCCTGGGGTTTGTGAAAGCGAAGATGGCTCGAAATTTGCACAAAGAGATAACGAAAACCGGGAAGAAACTAATGATAATAAACAAAGCTTGAATAGGGATTGGAATAAAAAACCAAAGCCGCATTCCCAAAGAGAATGCGACTTTGATAGGCTGAAAATGCGCTTGAGCGCATGCCGGAGGCTTCAGCCTACTCTATCCCCTCAAGAAGAGCAGTGAGCTCTTCGCGGGACTTGCCCCTAAGGACCTCGTCATCCTTCTCCGAGATAAGGCGAAGGATCTTCTGCTTCTGAAGCTTGTTCTGCTCAGCCTTCTTGGCCGCTTCAAGCTCAAGGAGCTTGACATCGATTATGTGCTTCACTATGTCGAACTTGGCCTGGATTGTGGCGTTTGACTTGCGCTCGGGATAGACGAAGGAAATATCGTCGCCGCTCTTGAGCTGCTTGTGAAGCTCGCGGGCAATGTCATCGAGGTTTGCCCTCTTGGTCTCCGAGGTCAAAGGCAAGTCCCACAGATCCTCAACTGTGAGCAATCCCTTGGATGATTCGAAGCGGTACTTCAAGCGCGCTGCTTTTTCGAACATGATATGCCTCCTAAGATAAAAAATATAGAGCGAAAACAAAAGCGGTTTGCAAATGTTTTCGCTCGCAAAAACAGGTTTGTGTATCGTTAGAATGAAACCTTCAAAAGTCTGTTAAACTTGCCTGACACCTTGCATAGGATCTGCGCCCTCTGGGTGCTTGAGAAGCCAAGGCCGCTCAATTGGCCAGGGATAGAGGGGGCAAGCATGTTGCTGCCAACAGCCTCAAACACTTTGCGGTGAGGGGTTAGCTCCTCTTTTAAAAATTCATTGAAGAATCCCCTGGCGGCGTCATCGTTCAAGCAACCGTCAAGCATGAAGAAGTAGTGCTTGTTGCCAACGCCTGAGCCTTCCCAGAAGTTTGGGGAAAGCATTAGAGCGTTGACCTTATGGAACGACTCTGTTGAGATGCCCCACGCTGTTCTTGAAGCCGATGACGTCGACGCTGGAAGCACAGGCTCAAGCCTGATTCCGGATTCGTCAACGATCAAGTTGGCCACAGGAATTGATTCCTTGTTTCTAACAACCTTGCTATAGGAAAAGAAGCTGGTTTTCCCAAGAATGTCTATCTCCACTTCAAAGCCTGGGTTTTGGCTTGACCTGTACCTATAGTTGTTGACAAAGAGCTTGTAAGCGCCGAACTTAGACATAGGCTTGGAGTAAAAGATGTTTTCGACTGGAGTAGTTGTTTCTCCAGAAACATTCATGTCAACGTCAAGCATGCCTCCGCAGTTGGAAATCCTGCCTTTGTTCCCATAATAGATTTCAAAGTTGTCAGCTTCAATCATGTGCAAGTCGAGGTCATCGGTGTTATGCCAAGCAAGCCTGCAGCACACAGCGGCGTCTACAACGCCTCCGGCCTGCTTGACCCTTTCCTTGATTGAGTCGGCAACGCTTCCGTTGTAGGCCCAGCTGAAGCCGTTGTTCCATTTGAATAAATTTCCGGCTGAAGCGTTGACAGGGGCAACGAGGGTGACAAGGTTAGGGATAAGCTTGCTTTCAAAAAAGACTTCGATAGATGAAGCGTTGGGCACGACGTTGGCCAAGAATGTGTCTATTGAAATCTCTTCGATCTTGTCGAGGTTTTTGGGAAGCTTGTCGCTTGCGCTTGAGATCAAGGCATCGAAAACATTGCCGGAAAGCATGCTCTTCACAGATCTGTCAGCGAAAAGGAGGTCGTTTATGCTTATGTCAGCCAAAGTCGCGCAGCGTCTCTCAAGCGCTGAAGTCAAACCAAGCTCTTCGATCTTGTCCCTGGCGCTCTCGATCATGGACTTGGTTGCGGGCGCCACAGGGCGCTGATAGTTTGTAGGCGACATAATCGTCTCAAAAGCCTTGACCGCCTGCTCCAATCCCATGCCCTCTGAAAGGTTGACAAGAAAGGTGCCGATGGCCGTGTTTCTCATTTTTGCAACAGTAGGGTGGATTTTCAAGGCGTTAGACCAAGCGTAATTGTCTTGGCGATCCTCAGGCACTTGGCCAAAGCTGAGCTTGGCGGCTAAAAACGCTTCAAGAACAGGCTTGCTTTCCTCTCCTCTGTATAGCGAGTTTTGGCTTATTAGGTCAAGAGCTATCTCAACCGATTCCTTTGTAATCTCTCTGCATGAGCGAATAAAGACATCGTGGAGTGCTTGCGTGTCTGAAAGCCTTGTGCCGATCTCATAGCTGGCGCAGTAGTTGGCGTCAGGAATCTGAATATAAAGATGATTCCAAATCTTTTCCTTGCCTATGATGATCTCGAAGTCCCTCTCCCTGCTAACAGTTCTTTCCGTGTGCAAAAATATGTTGCTTATGGGCTTGGACTTCACAAGCTTTGAAAGCTCTGCGCTAACAACGCTATAGTACCCTAAGTCTTCAGGAAAGTCCCAAATCGAGACAAGCTCAAGGTTTTCGTTTATGGCGACAAGGGCGCCAGCGGCCTTGACAAATGAATGGCAAGAGGAGCAATCGAACTCGGCTCTTTTGCGAAACATGGGGTTAGTCCCCTCAGGAAAGCTTGCCAAGTAAGTTTCCCAGAGCAAGTCTTTGCTGACGTCAGTTCTATAAATTTGCCCCATGGCTTTCAAGGCTTCAAACTGCTTTGCCACTGCATTTTTGAAATTTTCCATAATAATTCTCCTCTCTGTATGGCAGCTTGTTCTTGCGATCAAAAAGAAATGCACTTTTTGATCGAAATAAATTGGATTCGCGGGTAACAAACGCAAGTCGATATAAATATGTTTTTGATCGCGAATCTAGATTTGGGCACAAGATTTACTGACTAACGCTCATCGATGAATATTATGAGCGCAACTAAAAGGAATGGGAGCGCTGGCTGAAAAGAAAATTTGCGTGCTTATGGGAATAACTTAAATATAGCACACAACGAAACGCTAATCAAGCTTTTTCTTTTTGATTAGTTCATCTCACGCACTTTGCGCTCGGGCAGCCGCTTGGAGTGAGCATATCCCGCGTTCATGGGATTCGCGAAGTCAGCTAGACCTGAAAGTTCGGGATAGCCTTTGCAGGCCTTAGCTCTGTCCCTTAGAATTCTGAAAATCCCTTGTTTTCTCATTCACTCCTATAAGCCAGCAGGAATTGAATATCGGTTTGGCAATATATGGGGCTTGGAAGCTTTAAAAGGCCGGAGCTACCCGCGACTGTTTCCCATTTCCTCATTCGCTTATAAAAGGCTCAAGCGAATGAATATCGCTTTGGGAATATATGGGGCCTAGAAGCTTTGAAAGACCGGAGCTGATCGCGACTGTTTCTCATTTCCTTAGTCGCTTATAAAAGGCTCAAGCGAATGAATATCGCTTTGGCAATATATGGGGTTTGGAAACTTTTCAAGACCGGAGCTGACCGCGACTGTTTCTTCATTTCCGTAGTCGTTTATAAAAGGCTCAAGCGAATAAATATCGCTTTGGCAATATATGGGGCCTCGAAGCTTTGAAAGACCGGAGCTGCCCGCGACTGTTTCTTCATTTCCTCATTCGCTTATATAAGGCTCAAGCAAATGAATATCGCTTTGGTAATATGTGGCGATAAGAGCGGGAGTGAGGCAACCCGAGTTCAATGATTTCACGATAGCCAGCCTAGGATTAAAGTTTTATGTCTTCAAGCCAAACTATCTCTTGCTATTCATATCGTCTGTTTCCTCGTTCGCGTTTATAAGCCTAAAGCGAAGGAATATCGCTTTGGCGCTTTGTGGGATTCAAATATAGATTTGCGGCTCGGCCAGCCCGTACTTGAATTGGCCAAAACCCTTTAACTAAAGGCATTAACAGAACATATAGGTTTTTATAGGCGTTCATGTGAAATAAGGATTGACCGTTGAATGAAGCTAGCGTATCATGGAAGAAGTAAAATCATGACGAAAAATAAGACATTATGCGTATCATGGATGCCTGCAGAGGCGATGCAAATAATAATCGGGATATGCTCTTAACCTTTTTAGCCGGTAGAACAGCCCCAGGAATTTAAACGTTGCGTCTGCCGCGCTTTGGATTTGCAGGATTGCAAACATTTTATTTTTTTGCAACCGAACCAGAAACCAAAAGCTAAAAACAAAAGCTAAAACCAAAAGCAGAAATCAAATTAAAATATCCTTGCCTGGAAACCCAAAATCCTAACAATGCTTATATTTTCTGCCATCTTCGCTTATGGCGCAACCTTCAAAATCTAAAGTACGACAACAAGATTTACGATATATATATTATTTGAAAGAGCGTTTTATTGCTGAACCGACAGGGTGCGATTAGCGTAGGCTTCAAATGGAAAATGGCTTGGTTGATACGTTTTTAGAAAACTTGAGTTCTGCTTCCTTTGACATGCGCACACGCGCCCGCCAGGTGAAGCGCTCAATCAGTTTGAGCATATCCAAAAACGGTTATGGTTGCGATAAGCATTCAATGGCCAAATTTATTGATTTTTAGGATATGCTTTAAGATATGCTGACAGCGATAAGATAAAGATTTGTTTATTCGTTAACGGAGGCCTTCCTCTCGAAAAGGCGGGCAACGAAAAATGAATTTAAATTCTTGAGTCGTCAGCGAGAAATGGATTGCAACGTCTATGTTTATATCAGTCAAGGCAAATCGCCCCCAGAACCCAAGCCTTTGACTGAGCTTTAAAGCATATCTCTAAATTTTGGGATATGTCTTAAGATTAAGACTTATCACGAAAAACGGTTTAGCAACAATAACCTCGGAGGAAATGCCAATGCCAAAAAATGGAGAGACATATTCAGTCTTCAGTACATTATTGCTGGCGTTAGCAACCATCGCTTGCGTGATTACCTTTTTCCTTTTTATTTTTCCAGACAATGATGATTCCGGTGATTCCGAGACTGTAGCGTCAGCTACCGACGCGCCTATGGAAATAAAAGCGCCCACCAAAGCGCCAACCCCGCCTAAAGCGCCTGAAGGGTCCGAGGAATCTATCCCTGTCACAATCACGATCGATGAGCCTGCCGGTGCCTCAATTACCCAAGACACAGAGGAGCTTGAAGAAGAAAAGACAGAGCAAGCTCCAAAAGAAACCCTGACAGCAACCCCGACTGTTAAGCCAGCGGAATATGTGCAGATAAAAGGAAAGCAGTATAACGCGGAGATTGAAACCCTGGAACTGCAAGGAAAGCAGCTGCAGGGGTCAGACTTGGCTAGCCTGAAGCTTTTGACCAATCTTAGAGTCCTTTACTTAGGTTTAAATCAAGCAAGTGACATAAGCCATCTGTCTGGTCTCTCGAACCTGACCAATCTTTACCTTGACGGCAACCAAATTTCAAACATCAAGCCTCTTTCAGAACTTAGAAACCTGACCGCCCTTAACGTAGGATACAACCAGATTTCAGACATCAGCCCTCTTTCGGGCCTTGTCAACCTCTCTGATCTTAACCTGAACAGCAACCAGATAAGGGACATCAACAACATTTACAACCTGAGAAACCTTACTGAGCTTACGCTTACCAACAACATGCTGACCAATGTCAGCGCCCTGGCGCAACTAAAGAACCTGACCAAGCTAGGCCTTAGCACAAATCAGATCAGCGACATAAGCCCGCTGGCGGAACTGAAAAACCTCAAGTCCCTAGCGCTTACTGCCAACAAGATAACAAACATCAGCTCACTTTCGCAATTGACAAATCTTGAAGAGCTTTTCCTGGATGGAAACCAGATCACTGATCTAAGCCGCATCTCCGAATTGAAAAAAATTACCAGGCTCACCCTCAACGACAATGAAATTACTGGAGTAAGGCCCTTGTCAGAGCTAAAAAACCTGAGAGTCCTTTTCATCAGCAACAACCCCATTAACGACGTCAGTTACTTGGCATACTTGCCAAATTTGGAATTCGTCGATCTTCACAACACCTCCATATCCCAGGAACAGGTTGACTTCCTAGGAAAAGCGTTGCCAAATTGCAGCATTTTGTATTAAGAAACTTAACCCAATAAGTTCGGATGCTTAAAGCTGACATGGAGGCAGTTAGGTTTAAAGTGAAAAAGCTGCAAATTTCACTCGGACAAGTCTTGCTAAATGCGAAAACAAATTTTATATTTGCGATGTTTTCGCTTGCAACCATAAATTTTTTGCGAAGCGCCCGCATTCTTGCTTCAAACCAAAAGCCTCCAAACCCGCAGGGTTTGGAGGCTTTTATGTTTTTGGTTTTGGTTTTGATCTTGATCTTTTAGATTTTCTTATTTATTTTGATTTTGATCTTGGTCTTTTAGGTTTTTTTATTTTATTTTATTTTGGTCTTGATCTTGGCCTTTAGGTTTTTTTCTTTTGCTTTTGCTCTTATAGGTTTGCATTTTGGAACTAACTATCTTGCATCCAATCTCTTAAAACAGCATAACCTCGTTTAGCCTAAGCCTGCTTCCCTGGCTTTCCGACGCGTCCATCTTAGCGAACCCATCAAGCACCTTGGGAATATATCTCAGCACATCAGTAGCTAAAACCCCGTAATTCGAGAGCTCAGCCGCTGCCAATTCCCCAGCTTTGCCATGGACATAGGCGGCAAGCATTCCAGCGGTGTAAACGTCAAGGCCTTGGGCTATGAAGCTGGCCACAACGCCTGTAAGAACGTCTCCGGTTCCAGCCTTGGCCAAAGCGCTTGAGCCTGTGGTGTTGATGTAGGCGTGTCCGGTAGGGCTTGCAACAATCGTTCTGGCGTCTTTCAGAAGGGTTATGACCTCGTATTCCCTGGCGAATTCCGTGGCAACGTTTATCGTGTCGTCCAGAATGTCCTCAACAGGAAGACCTGTAAGTCGGCTCATTTCGCCGGGATGCGGGGTTATGATGCAGGGAGGGACGATCATCCTGAGAATGTCCACGTTTTCCGTAATGGCGTTAAGAGCGTCAGCGTCAATGACTATAGGGCATTTCACTGACGTAATGACGTCAAAGACAAACTCGGTTAGAAGCGGGCTTCTTCCTAGTCCAGGCCCAATATACACCACGGATGCTTTTGCTAATTCGTCTGATATGGCATCCAAGCTCTTTCGGCAAAAGGATCCGCCCTTTTCCGGAAGGATCCTGGTTACCGCCTCTCTGAGCGTTGAATGAAGAATCGGAGCGGTCTGGGGTATAACGCAAGCGCAAACATACCCAGCTCCCGCCTTGTAGGCAGCGGAAGCGGAAAGTGAAGCCGCGCCAGGCATGGCGGCGGAGCCGGCGAATCCGTATATGCGTCCAAACGAACCTTTGTTGGATCTCTCCTTGCGCTTAGGCAGCAGGCCAGGTATCTCGATGTCAGTGAATATGCTGGCCTGGGGTTCCGCTGTGGCAAGCAGGCTTTCTGGAACAGAAATGTCTGCTACAGCTATCCTTCCCGCGTAAGCGGCGCCTGGATGAAGCAGGAGGCCAATCTTAGGGTATGCCATTGTAACTGTCAGATCAGCCTTGACAGCTATTCCAAGGACTTGCCCGGTATCGGCGTTTATGCCTGACGGAATGTCTATTGAAATGACATGCTTGGCGTAGGTGTTGACCATGTCTATGATGTACTCGAAGCTTCCCTCAACTTTCCTGGAGAGGCCCGTCCCAAACAAGGCGTCTACAATAAGGTCGCAGGACTGGATGTCGTAAGGGACATCAGTGATGTTGTCAGATTTTTGCGTAGTTTCTATTGATATGCCAAGCTTGCGGGCTATTTCAAGGTTTAATAGGGCATCGCCCCTGACTGTGGAGATATCGCCAACAAATTTTACTGAAGTGTCCACTCCGCTCAAGCTCAAATGCCTGGCTAGCGCCAGGCCGTCCCCGCCGTTTGCGCCAGGGCCGGCAATGATCAAAGCCTTGGCGCCGGGCTTGTCTTTCAGATAGTCCAAGCAGTGCGCAAGCGTCTTGATGGCGGCGTTCTCCATCATTATGATAGAGGGTATGCCTAGCTCTTCTTGAGCTGATGTCTCAACTGCCCTCATCTGAGATCTAGTGACTACTTTCACGCCCTGCGCCCCTCTCCTTTGCCAGCGAGCGAAATTTCGCTCAAGTCCGTGCGCTGCGAAAAAATCCCGCAAAAATCTAAGATTTCTCCATAACTGCCATTCCTACAGCCGATTCTTGGCTATGGGATATTGAAACATGGCATTGGGTTATCCCTTTTTCCTCCATTAGGCCCTTTAGCCTGCCGTGAGGCTGAAGGTAGGGCTTTCCCGCTTCATCCTTTAGCACTTCTGCGTCTATTGGGGCAAACTCGGAAAAGCCTGTCCCCATGGCCTTTGAAACCGCTTCTTTTGCCGCGAAGAGCCCTGCCAAGGATTCCGGCTTGCCCGCCGCCCCCGCTATCTCTGACTCGGTAAAGACCTTGTAGAGAAAGCGCTCGTTTTGGCAGGCTTTCTTTACTCTTTCAATTTCTATTATGTCCACTCCGATGCCAGAAATCATTTGCCCTCCCGCAAAAGAAGCGAAGCCCCGGCGCTGCCGGGGCGCTTAGTGCATGGCGCCGGAAAAATCCTGGCGAATGCTTAGAGCATATCCCAAAATTCCGAAATGGCGCCGAAAAAATCCTGGCGAATGCTTCAACGCCGGATTTTTTCGGCGCCTCGGACATAATTTTGGGATATGCCCTCAACTAGTTTGCTCGGGCTTCTGCGAGCAAACACCCGGATTTTTCCGGCGCCTCGGATATAATTTTGGGATATGCTTCTATTTTTTACCCTTCTTAAGTTCCAAAAGCGAGTCAAGCAGATTTACGATCTCTTGCCCCGCCAAGTTATGAAGCAGCTGGTATGACTTGGAGGCGTCCTCTTCGCATATGGACATTTCTTTCACAGTTTTCTCAAGCTCTTTGCGAAGCCTCTCAGCTTCTGGCTCAAGCTCATCCAGGCGGGATTGGGCTTTTCTCATCTGTTCGTGTATGATGGCCAAAGTTTCAGCAAGAAGCTCGCGGTTGGCGTCGTCAAGCTCAGTAGGAAGAGCGCCGGCTCTCTCGTCCAGGACTTCCAGCTGCTTGTTTATGGCAAGCACGTCAGCCTGGCATTCAGCCATTGCCTTCCTGGCTTCAGGAGAGGTTTGAGCCTCAGATGACAAAGCCAAGATCTGGCCCATCCGCTCCTTCTTTCTCTCGCCAAGCCGCCGGAACTCTTCTCGATTTCTGGCGTTGTCCATCATCACTTCTCTAATTTTGTCCTCCAAGGCCTGCAGGGCAGGCGTCTTGCGATCCCGGAAGTGATCCTGCCAAATCGCGTCAAGGGTCAGGGACGGCGCCCTGGACCCTTTCAGCGCTTCGTAGATTATCTTCGCTGGGCGCTTGAACAGCTTCACGTTTCCACCTTGGCCGCGCTCCATAGCTCTGAAAGATCTATCCCCCACGCTTTAAGCGCGTCATAGATCTTAACCAGAGGAAGTCCCACGACAGTGTTGTAGTCGCCGTCCACTCGCTCCACCAAAAGCGATCCGATTCCTTGGGCGGCATAAGCGCCCGCTTTGCCAAAGGGCTCACCCGTCTCAATGTAGGCGCTTATCTCCCTGTCGGAAAGGGGCCTGATGGATACAGTTGTTGTGTCTATTACATAGGCTCTTTCTTCCTCGCCTTGCTCTCCCATTCTTATCAAGGCAACTCCTGTGTAGACTGAGTGGCGGCTGCCTTGAAGGCGCTTGAGCATGGCGAAAGCTTCGTCTTTGCCAGAAGGCTTGCACAGTATCTTTCCGTGGATCGCCACTATCGTGTCAGCCCCTATTATCACAGAAGGCTTGTTCACCTTTCCAATGGCTGCCGCAGCTTTCCTTTCGGATAGAACCTTTACCATGTCGTAAGGAGAGAGCTCCTCGTCCAGGCGTTCGCTGACATCCACCTCAGCAAGCTCGAAAGGTATCTGAGCGCGCTCCAGTATCTGTTTCCTGCGCGGCGAGCTGGAAGCGAGCACTATATTTATCATGTTTGCTGGCCTCACATTCTTTTATAAACTAAAATCCCAAGCGCTATTCCCCCGACGCTCGCGACATTGATCTGCAATGTGAAACCGAAGGTCAGGCTTGCTATGCCTATGTCAAGCACGGCTGGATCTGGTATGCCAAACTCCATGCCCTTGCTTAGCCAAGACCAAAAAGGGTACTGGCCAAGGCTTTCGCCAAGCAGCCCGCAAATGACCATGCCAGCAATCATTAGCAACGCTAATGCCCCTGCGTTCTTTTTCACGGCACATCCCCCTCAAGAGCCGTCGGTATTGTTGACAATGAGTTAAAAGACCTGATCTGGAGCGCATCCCAGAAATATGGGATCTGCTCTTACTCAAATGGGTTAGGGTGCCTAATCAACCATATCCCATCCGGGTTTTGGCGCATTCTTAGCTTTGTCTCAGTCTCAGGCGTTTCGGAGTATGAGTCAACAGAGATGAACTGGATATATCCGTAGCCGTTTCCCTCGTCTACGAACTCGCCTTTGCTAAGGTTGGCAAAGACTATGTCGGCCATTTCTCTCCTAGACCTGATGTCTCTCTTTGTGTAGTCCTCGTAGTTCTCCTGCTGGTAGGCAGTCTTTGACACGGGTGCCTCTTCGAAGAAGTAGAGGTTGTATTCCCCAAGCCAGTAGCCGTGCAACCCGCACTCAATGTAAACCATTGCGTTGTCTACCGGGCTGGCGCTCTTAAGTGCATTGACATCAAACACGTAATCTTTTGAGTATTCTTCAAAAAGCTTCGTTTGTGTCTCGTTAAGCTCAAACTTGGTGTCGCTGTCAGGGAAATCTTGAACGTACTCCCCAGTGGGCCAAGGTATTTCCTCTTGCGTTGGCTCATATCCGCCAGCGTTTGTAGGGGCTTTAGTGCTTGCCTGGGGTTGGTTATCGCTGCCAGTGTTGCTATTATTAATGTTGCTGCTATCTTTACCGCATCCGCTTAAGCAAACGGCAATGGCAACTATCGCCAGCAAGTATCTGGTCAAACGCAGTCCTCCTCGCGCCTAAGCCTTCGCGGCCAATCCCCGAAGCTGCTTGGCTGTGCTTGATTTGATGATATCATTATTCCAGCTAGTAGTCAATTGGCGCCATAGCGCCATGTTTTTGGCCAGCGCTGAAACAAGCCCATTAAAACCGCGTATGCTTAAGTATACGCATAGTTTGTAAAAATGCCTGCTTCAATCTCCTAATTATAAAAAAATTTAAGGCGGGCCGCAATGCTTCACATCTGTTTCGCTATAACTGTGTTGGCTGGCTGCGCCAGCCAACACAACAAAAGCAAGATTTTTAGCAGTTCGCAATGCGAGCCTCGACAATCCTATGAAGAAGAGGGGATGCCATGCTTTTTGATTTTAGTGCCAACAAATTTCAAATCAAACTGTCGAAGGGTAAAGCAGGATAGGCCATGGGCGAATATACTGCTTGTAAATGCGTAGTCGCATGCGCAAAGAACTGTCGAACCGAAACTGCTCGTCAAGTCGTGTGACGAATGTTCGACAGAAAATTTTTCTTTCGGGTCTGCCTAATTCAATGATGGGGAGAGCGCAGGGCAGTGGCTATTTGGCAGATGGAAAGGTTAATTGCCTCTAGATTCCATGGCAATAAAAGACAATCAAAGGCTGTTTTCAGAGCTGCGATGCAATGAGGGGAGGCGCAGGGGGCGCACGGGAATAGCGGTTGGGTGGCTGAGCATTTTACTGCCTCTAAATTCCATGGCAAGGAAAGGCGGACTTCGACAATGAGACCTTCGCAAGTTTAGTGCCCAGGGGAAACACGTAAGGGCAAATCAATAGGGAGCCTAAGTTTTCTTAAAACCAAAGCAAAATCACAATCACAAAAGTTTCTTTTCAAATCTGCCGAATGCTATAAGGGGGAGTGCGCAGGGGGGCGCAGGCTATAGCGGGCTGAATAAGTGCATATTGTTTTCCTGCCTTCAAATTCCATGGCAAGGAAAGGCTGTTTTGCAACCCCAAGCTTGACGCCCATGGGAAACGCCGATGCATCAGCGATGGGGCCAGCGTGGATCGTCAATAGCATATACCGAGAATGTGAACTAAGGATTAGAATATTATGAACTTTTTTCGCATTCAAGCGACGAGTGCTCGTTTATCGCTGTCTGCCTCAGAGCCAGTCGGGCCGCTCCTGTTTAAAAATTTTAAACCAGGCCAAGCGCTTTTCAAGCGTTTTTCAACCAGAGCAAGAGCGCTGGCCAAAATTTGCACATAGGCCCGAACTATAAAGACACGCCTGTCTTAGGCTTGCATACGATGATAATGGATAGAGAAAGGAGGCGTTTCATGAAAATAACGGAGGCGCTTTTGACCATGGGGGCAAGCCATGGCAGAACCGGAAAAGCCATAAAGCCGGAAGGCATTGTGGTTCACTATGTGGCTAATCCCGGAAGCTCTGCCATGGCGAACCGGAACTACTTCGAGAACGGCTCTGGCGGTCGGGGAGTATCCTCCCATTACATTGTCGGGCTGCAAGGCGAGGTCATCCAATGCATTCCCGAGGCCGAGGTGGCGATGCACGCTGGCGCCGCTTACAGCAACGCGTACCTGGAGCAAGCGAGAAAGAACAATTCGATCTTCTATGGCATAGAGACTTGCCACCCCGAGGCGGACGGAAAGTTTTCCGATGTCACGACTGAAAGCCTTGCAGAGCTCTGCGCGGAGATATGCGCAAGGCACAAGTTTGATCCCATCGCAGACATTTACACCCACAACGAGGTAACAGGAAAGCTGTGCCCCCTGTACTACGTAAACCATCCAGACGCGTGGCAACAATTCAAGGCGTCAGTGAAAGCCCTTTTGGATAAGCAGGAAGAGCAGAAGCCAACTCTCCCGCCAGGGCTTGTCAACCTGATGGTGGACGGGATCAACTACCAGATAGAAGCTGAAAACACAGGAGGAAGGTTCTACACGAAGCTGACAGTGCTAGCCAGGGTCATAGGCCCAAAGAAGGTTGCCGCAATCCGCGACGTGCTGGAGGCAAACGGCTACACTGTGACATGGGACGAGGAGCTTAACCGCATTACTGCGGTGTCGGCAGGCTAAGAGCCTAGCGCTAAAGCGAAGAGCTCTTGGCGCTATGCAAAAGCGTTTTCACAATATGAGCATATCCCAAATTAAAACCGAGGCGTCATTACGGAATTTGGGATAGGCATTGCAGCGAGCAGGCGTTTTCGAACGCCTGCTTTTGCTGCTTTTGGGTTTTTGTTTTTTTGTCTTTTTAGTTTTTTGTATTTTTGCCCTACTTGCCTTACGAGCTTTACTTGCCTTTTTCTCTTAAAAATATCTCATTCAAGCTTTGGGTAAATGTCAACCCTTGGATCTATGCCGTCATACACTTCCTTGAGCCTAAGCCCGTCTTCCGCCAGCTCAAAGACGCACCTTTCCGTTACATAAAGAACCCGCTGATTCCTGGCCAGGGCGTTTTTGGCTGAAAAGCTCAAGGCTCGAACCCTCTTCCGGAACTTGGGGACGCTTCCCTCCTGGACTATGGAAACTTTCCCGTCCTTTCTTTGCGCAACCAATCCCTTGGCTGTGAAAGTCATGCAAAAGACGATTGTCTTGGTCGAGAAGGTGATGTCAGCAAACCCTCCTATGCCAGGGTAGCTCCCCTCCAGATCATGGGCGTTGACGTTGCCCTGCATGTCGGCTTCAAGCCCGCCCATGAAGCATATGTCCAGCCCCCCGCCGTCATAGTAGTCAAACTGGGAAGCCATGTCTGAAATCATGTCAGCGCCTATTGTGGCGCCAAAGGCTATGCCAGGGGCGGGAAGCCCGCCTATGCCTCCGGACTCGACGGTCGCGACAAGATCCTTGAGCGTGTTGTTTTTTGCCGCGTACTTTCCGACTAGCTCTGGTATGCCTATTCCAATGTTTATGATCTGGCCTGGGGCAAGCTCAGCCGAAGCCCTTTCGCCAATGATCTTGGCGGACTGGTCAAGTCCCTTGCTTTTCTTTGACGGCTCCAAAGTGCCCATGTAGTAGCTCATCTGGCTTGGAGGGACATGGATGTCGCCAGAAAGGGCGCCGCTGTAGCCTGCTGAGGTGGAAGGGCAAACAACCACAACGTCAACAAGCATTCCTGGGACTATGACGTTCCTGGGCCTGGCGAAGACATGAGTCACTTGCTCAACCTGAACCAGGACTTTCCCTCCGTTGGCCTTGGTGGCCTGGGCCATGGCTAGCGCGTCTACTGTAAGATACTCTTTCTCAAACGTTATGTTCCCGTTTGGATCAACAGAAGTGCCTTTGATAAAGGCGACATCCAGCTTCGGGGCTTTGTAGAAGATCCGCTCTTTCCCGTTTACGGTTACAATAGTTGCCAGCTCCTTGTTGGAGGAGCTGTTAAGCCCTGTCTTGCCTACTCTGGGATCGGCGAAAATGTTAAGCCCGACCTCGCTAAGAAAGCCGTCCTGGCCAGAGGCGGCAGCCCGCAATGACTGGGATAGCGGGCCCAAGGGAAGGTTGTAGGCCTCGATCTTTCCTTCCATGGCCATCCTCATGGCTACAGGCATGCTTCCGTAGTGGCCGGCAACGATCTCTCGCACAGCGCCCAAGGCGATGTACTGATCCGCGAACCGCTGCTCGCTCCAGCCGCCGAACCCGGCGGCGCAAAACAGCTTCAGCCCGCAAGGATGCCCATCTTCCTCAAACCTTTGGCGCAAGGCGTTATGAAGCTGCTCTGGATTGGACAAGACAAGGAACGAGTTTATGCCTATGCAGTCCCCGTCTTTTATGAGTTCAACCGCTTCCCTGGCGGATGCTATCTGGAACACAAGCGTCTCCTTGCCGGGCGGAAGCGCCCAGGTAATGATTGCGACCATTCTAATTATTTGCTATTTGTTGGATATTTATCAAGAAAGAAAGTGAGCATCAAGCATATCCCAAAAAGACCATAAATCAATTGATAGGCTCTTACCCTTGCCAATAATCCTCGCAAATCTCGATTGCCCTGGCGTCGCCTACGAGCACCAGAGGAATGGCGAAAGGCATTCCGCCTTCGCGAAGCCTGGCATAGGCGCCCTCTAGCTCGCTTGAAGTGAAGCACTCCTGAAATATCTGGCAATACTCAAGCAAGGCAGAGAGGCTGAAGACTTGAGGTTCTGTCACATTACCAAGGATAGAGTCCCTTAGCCTATGTATAGCCCGGTTTTGCGCCTCCGGCTTGGGATATCTTCTTGGCGTCTCGCCAAAGAGCTTTATCCCTGGAGCTTCGACTGCGCAGCCGTGATGCATCAGTGTCTTGCATATGTCCACTGAAAGCTTGTCGGCAGGGCATGAAGTCGAGTCTAGCATTGGCGCCAAGCCGCGCAAGTGGCGAGGCGATTTTAGCAAGGATGTCAGGGCGCTGTAAGCGAATTGCGCTTGAGGCAAAGCTCCGTCCCAGCTTTTTGCCAGAACGGCATGGAAGTTCTCAAGCAAGGCGATATAGCCGCCATCAATCAGATCCAATATGGCAGACGCTACTACCGCCTTTTTTGAGTTTGAGCTTTGCGGCCCGGAGATCCTGCCCGCGCTGTCAATCACGAATAGGCAGAATTCTTGAGAAACAGATAGTATGCCCATTTGGAACCTCCCATCTCAGCGCAAAAGGCTATTTAGGTTGAAAGCAAGAGCTGTTTTGACTTGCGGGTGCAAACAAGGGCAATTACAAGGAGCTGATAATGATAAATAAGAAAAAATTGCTAATACACGCAATCAAGATTGGAAATGTTTGCGCTTTAAGCCCAGCGCTTGGCGCGGGCTGTGATACGCTATAAAAGCATATCCTTATTGCGTTTGCCTGTCAATCCCAGAAGCGATATTAGCTGTCGCTTGACTTATATAAGCAAAGAACGAAAGAAAGGATGAAAGGACAAAAGCAGGCTAAATAAAAGGCAAATTAAGAAGGCAAAAGAAGGCAGGACATTTGGGGTTTATGGGTAAGGAGGCGAGAGAGGAAAGGCTGGAGATTAAAATATGAAGCATGGCGATAAAAATATGAGGCATAGCCTTGAATAATGGCTAGACATTCATGAAGTTGATAATGATACAAGGATTATTGTTGGGAATTGAATACGAAATATTCAACTTTAACTATATGCAATTCAACAAAACCTGGCTTCGAACCCAGTCGCTCGCACCGCTGCGCTAGAAAATGCGGAAGTCAAAACAAAAAAACAAAAAAACAAAAAAAACAAAAAAAGCCTGGCTTGCGCCAGGCAAACAGGAGGCGAAACACCTGCATGAATAATCACTTTGCCAAACAGTTGGATGAAGAAGACGAAGAGTTTAAAACCATGTACATGGAATTCGAGCAGTTTGAAACAAGATTAGAAGCGTCCGAACCATGCGTTTGCCCATGGTCTAATGCAGTTGAAAAACTGGCCCTTGGGGTATGGGACGTTCCAACTTGCGCGCACCTGTCTATCTGCAAGCCTTGCAATCTCCAGTATGCAATGGCCAAGCCATTGGTGCGCAAGGCAGCAAGCGCCGCCAAAAGAGCGATCCCTGCAAAGAAAAATTTCGTATACAAGCTCCCAAATCCGATAAAGATAGGGAAGTCATTCGGAATGCCTCTGCTTGCAATGGGGGATGAGACAGTATCGGTATCCCGGATCCCCATTCCTAATGGTAAGGGCAGTCTCTGCCTGAAAGCTGGCGCTGATGGGTGGTGCCAGGCCTGGGCCGAACCGGCAACCCTCTCCTTTGAGCTCGTGTCAATGAAAGGCAATGCAGTGCTCTCTCGCGTTTTCTGCAAGCCGAAACAGCCCCTGCCGTCATTCCAGCTCACTGGGGCAGAGAAGCTGAGCGTGAAGTTCGATGGCTGCCAGATGGAGTTTGATCTGGAGCAGCAGGAGAGGGCCGATTACTGAGAATTCAGCAAATATTAAACAGGCCTCCGCTTTTAGGAAGGCGGAGGCCTGAATTTGCCAGATAGAAGCTTGCATCTTTCCACTTGCCCGTGCAGATCAAGAAACTCAAAGTTAAATTTCAAGGGCTGATCGCCAGGCTCCATGACCAAGCTGGCCAACCTCTTATGCGGTCGTCATTTAAGAATCTTCTGCATGAATGTTTGTAAGGTTTGGAGGGTCTGAAAAAGCATTAATCCAGATCAACTCGCGCCCTTCGCATCCTCTCCTTACTCCCCTAACCCCTAAAGCGTGAACAATGTCGTGGAAAGCGAGAACATCTCAATTACGGTAAGGCACATGGCTATAGCAAGGTCTGACTTGAAGTTTGGGGCTCTTCTAAAGTGAAAGAGGGAAAGCCAAGCGAATATCAAGAATGATTCCCTAAGTATAATGCTTCCAATCAATATGTAATCGCTATATGGCGATATATAAAAAAACGGCGAAGACAAAGGCGCGAAGTAAGAGAAGAAAACTGCTGAAAAGTAAACCTTTGGCGTCATGCTCAAAAGCCTTTTCATGGAATCACCTTGTAGATGACAAGAAGCCATGACGCTGCGGTCAAGAGAAATTTGATTAACAATGCAATCCAGGAGTATATCTCGCGTTTCTTGTTGGATAGAAGCTGGGTGGTTCCCCAACCGAACAGTATAACAGTTCCCAATATAGGCAGCATCATCATTGCAACGACTTTTGATAAATCACTTTTGCACTGGAAGAAATCAAAGTTGATGATATAACTGATTTTGCTTCTTAAGCTTTTTGATTGCATCGTAATCATCTCTTTTCTATCGCTTTTCTATGATCACTGGATTTAAGAAAACTTGAGTTCATGCCATTGTGAGAATAATTGCTTAATCAACTGACTCGTTTGTTGCGCAGACAAAGATCAGGCATTGCCTGGTCCATGGCCAACACAGGGGAGGGCTAGATCCCCCCTAGGTACCCTAAGATCTAAGCGCGCCAGAAAAGCCCTGTCGGGCACCAAAGCGCAGAGTGATAAGCCAGGCTGTCTTTTGCCTCTGGTCAATATACGATGTATATCGTCAAAAGATTACTGTCAGGCTAGTTGACGGTTTTCTGGAAATGCACATGAAGGATGAAGATCGCTGGACTTTAAAAGATTTGTTGAATTAAAAAACCAGCCTGGTGCGCATGCGCCAGGCTGGTTTGGGGTTTTGGTTTTGGGTTTTGGTTTTGTTTTTTGGGTTTTTGGGTTTTTGGGTTTGGTTTTAGGGTTTGTTTTTTCGCTTGGCTTTTCAAGGCTTTAATGGTTTGGTCTGCCTAACAAAAGACGGGCGTCAACCCGCCCTTTGTTAGGCACTTAAACTTTTTGCTCTCTTATAACTCCAGGGAATCACAGTTATCCCATAAACGCTCCAATCATATTAACGCTTCTGCACTTAAGAGCGATACCGCTCGCAGCGCAAACATAGCGCAATCATCACGGCTTTAAGCTAAAGCGCATTCACAACTCCGCGCTTTGAAACATCAAATCCACTCATTGTACCTGCGGATATAGTAAACCTTTATCATCTGCACCGCTATGGCGTAGAGCATGAGCAGCCCCAGAACGCAGGGGATATACAGCCCTGAAATGGGGGCCATGTCCAGCGCGTCCCCTATTATGGTGTAGGGAATGGCAAGGCCGGCAAGGCTTACCCCTATTGTTGAAACAAGAAGCGGGAGCGCGGCTCGGCTTTCGATAAAGGGCACTTTGGCGGAGCGGATAAGGTGAACTATAAGGGTCTGGGAAAGAAGGCCCATGATAAACCATCCGGTCTGGAAGTAGCTCTGTGAGAAATCAGTGCCGTTGTAGCGGAATACAAAGTAAAGGGTCAAAAAGGCCAAAATGTCAAAGAGGGATGAAACGGGGCCAAGGTGATACATGAACCTTGCGATGCCCTTTGCGTTCCACTTCTGCGGCTTCCTCAGGTACTCCTCGTCCATCCGGTCAAGGGGGATCGCTATCTGGGAAAAGTCGTAGAGCAGGTTTTGGGTAAGGATCTGGATCGGAAGCATGGGGAGAAACGGCAGGAAAACCGAAGCCGCAAGTATCGAAAACATGTTTCCGAAGTTTCCGGAGCAGGCCATCTTGATGTACTTGACAATGTTCCCGAAGGTGCGGCGGCCTTCAACCACGCCTTCTTCAAGAACCATGAGGGACTTCTCCAAAAGGATGATGTGGGCGCTCTCTTTGGCTATGTCAACCGCTGAGTCGACAGATATGCCCACGTCTGATTGGTGAAGGGCAGGGGCGTCATTTATTCCGTCTCCCATGTACCCGATCACGTGCCCGTTCTCTTGCATGAGCCTGACAACCCTGGCCTTTTGGGCTGGGGACAGCTTGGCGTAAAGGTTTACTCTTTCAGTCAAGACCTTCAGCTCGTCATCGCTTATGGTCTCTATGTCTGCTCCAAGCAGGACCTCATCAGCTTCAAGCCCGACTTTTCCGCAAACGGATATGGCTACCTTTTCGTTGTCTCCAGTAAGGACTGCAACCCTGACTCCATGCCCCTTCAAAGCAGCTATGGCTTGCTTCGCTGAATCCTTTGGCGGATCCAGGAAGGCCACAAAGCCCATGAGCACCATTTCGGTTTCGTCAGCAGGGCTGAAGACGCCTACATCGGACACTTCGTTCTTCTGGGCTACAGCTATGACCCTGAGCCCGCCTTCGTTAAGCCTGCCCGAAAGCTCCAGCGCTTCATTCCTCAGGCTGTCTGTTATGGCATGCGCCTCGCCTTGGTACAGAGCGTAGTTGCAGATGTTAAGCATTTCCTCTACCGCGCCCTTAGTGATCAGCTGCCTCTTTCCGCAATCGTCTTCAAGAACTACAGACATGCGGCGGCGGTTGAAATCAAAAGGGATCTCATCCAGCTTGCGGTAGGTGCGGAACCAGTCCATGTGGTTCTCTTTCCTGGCTCTTTCTATGATAGCCAGGTCCATCATGTTTTTCATGCCTGTCTGAAAGTAGCTGTTCAGGAAGGCGTGCTTTAGGACAGCCCTGTCGTCGTTTCCGTGAACGTCCAGGTACCGCTCCAGTATTATCTTGTCCTCGGTCAAAGTCCCGGTCTTGTCTGTGCAAAGGATGTCCATGGCCCCAAAGCTCTGTATCGAGCTCAGGTTCTTGACTATGGTCTTTCTCTTGGCCATTGACAAGGCACCTTTTGCAAGGGTGCTGGTCATAATCATCGGCAGGAGCTCAGGCGTAATGCCAACGGCGACTGACAAGGCGAAAAGGAGGGAGCTAACCCAGTCCTTTTTAGTCAGGCCATTCACCAGGAATATCACTGGCACCATCACGACCATGAGCCTCAGAAGCAGTGAGCTTACATCCGCTATGCCTTTTTCGAATGAGGTTTGCGCTTTCTTTCCCGTGAGCTCCCTAGCCAGGAGCCCCAGGTAGGTTTTGCTGCCGGTGGCTATCACTATCGCCCTTGCTGAGCCGCTTACCACGTTCGTGCCCATGAAGCCCATGTTGGCGGCCTCAAGCGCCGACTTCGGCGGCGCCTTTATTGACTGGAACTTCTCCACAGGCTCGCTCTCGCCCGTCAAGGCGGCTTGCCCTATGAACAAGTCTTTCGCTGTCAGTATCCTTAGATCAGCCGGAAGCATGTCGCCAGCGGACAGCGCTACAATGTCCCCTGGAACAATTTCTGACATGGGAATTTCCTGCATCTTTCCGTCCCGAAGAGCAGACGCGTTTGACGAGACCATTTCCTTGAGCTTGCTGGCCGCCCTGTCGCTGCGAAACTCCTGGAAGAACTGCACCAGCCCTGAAATCAGAACCAGGCTCAGGATTATCGTAAGCGTCGCATAGCTCCTGTCACCGCCGTACAGAGTCTCCGTCAAGAATGACACCGCCGCCACAAGCAGCAGCACCAGGCTGAAGGGGCTCGTAAATGACAGAAGGAGCCTGAGCGCAACAGGCTGCTCCTTGCTCTGCTCAATGATGTTCTCGCCTTTCTCGTCTAAAACCTCTTCTGCCCGCTCAGCTGAGAACCCTTCCGCTGTGGTGTCGTATGCCATGTAAAGCTGGTCATCCGTGAGTATGCTTGAGAGGAGTATTTCCCTCTCCATCTGCCTCCGCTCCAAAACGCGGATCTGCTCTGTCTTTGACGCTTTTTTCCTTGACACGATAAAACACCGCCTTTGCAGTATTTTACCCTCAAAGCTTGAACCCAATGGCCCTAAGCAAAGGAAAAATACTTCAAGCGGTGTCTGGATTTAAAGATTGCGGCAAAGGCCTTGGCAGCGGATATCGCAAAAGAACCAAAACTAGAAGGGCATGCCAGCCGGCCCGCCATTGGCGAGCCCATTATGCCTATATCTAGCCTAGCTGATTTGTGACTCAAACGATCATGCAATCTTCCCTTCTTGGCCGCATCCGGCAATCCAACACTGGCCCCTTGCGGGGCACGGCCCGTCCCGATCGAGGATGAGCCGGCTTGAAGTCTTTTCCGTTCCCCTGCTACTTCGAGGGTGGTCTTCCTTGCTCATCTTTTCTCACCTCTATGGGATAATTGGGAGATATCCTAAAAATCATGGCTTATGCTCAGCAAAAGCGCCGCTGATCCGCCTTGCGTTTTGGATATCTCTAGGCCTTGCCGATTCCAGCCCCCAAGGCGCGCGCCCGCGCGCCTTGTATGTTAGGCTTACGCGTTGCCAAGGTTGTATTTCTTCCTGAATTTCTCCACCCTTCCGCCAGCCTCGACCAAAAGCTTCTGGCTGCCGGTGTAGAAGGGGTGGCACTTGGAGCATACCTCGACGCGAATCTCAGGCTTCGTTGAGCCTGTGACAAACTCGTTGCCGCAGTTGCACCTGACCTTGCACTGAAAATACTTTGGATGCAGGCTCTCTTTCTCTTTCTTTTTATCTTTCTCGTTCTCTTTCCCTTTCTCTTTCAAGTCAGCTCACCTCTTTCATGACGTATTTGAGCGCCTAGCGCACAACATGGATTATACCACGCGCCAAAGCAAATTTCAACCTTTGATTTTGGAGCGTATCCCAAAAGCTATTATGGCAAACACTTCCGGCTTTGATAGCTGAGCGGCAGAGGCCCGACTGGCTTCTGAGGCGGGTAGCGATAGTTTGCCAGAATAAATTCATTTGGGATATGTAATTGAGATGCTTGAGTGAGGCATGCTGGCGAATGCTTTGAGGCACAGCGATTTGAGCGATCATCAGTATTCTATGCGCTCGCCGTTAGCGATGCTTCAGCAAAAGCTGCAGAAACAAAAATGAAAAACAATGCTTCAGCTGAAATCTAAGAAACAAAAATGAAAAAGAAAAAAACCCCAAAACCCAAAAACCAAAAACCAAAACCCAAAAACGGCAAAACCCAAGCTCGGCCCAATAGGCCAACCAAGCGAATCGAGCCAAGCTTAAGCTTTCCCTGGCCTTGCTATTTGATCTTGTCCAAGGACAGTATGCTGTTGACAAACTCAACGTTGTGGATTGTCTTAACCAGGATTTCAGTGACTTGCTCATTTACCTCGATGGTTGAGAGCTTGCTGGAGAGCCTTCTTATGAGGTATACGGCGTCAAGCTCTTGCTGGGTGAGCAGGTTTTCCTCTCTGCGGGTGCCTGAGCGGATAATGTCAATGGCGGGGAACACGCGCTTCTCGGAGAGCCTTCTGTCAAGGACAAGTTCCATGTTGCCGGTGCCCTTGAACTCTTCAAATATTACGTCGTCCATTTTGCTTCCCGTGTCAATGAGCGCGGTCGCGAGTATTGTGAGCGAGCCGCCGTTTTCTATGTTCCTGGCTGCGCCAAAGAATTTTTTCGGCATGTAAAGGGCGGCTGGATCGAGCCCTCCTGAAAGGGTTCTGCCAGAGGGCGGGATTGTTAGGTTGTAGGCTCTCGAAAGCCTGGTTATGGAGTCAAGAAGTATGACGAGATCCTTGCCTTGCTCGGCAAGGCGCTTTGCCCTTTCAAGAACCATTTCAGCCACCCGCTTGTGGTGCTCGGGCTGCTCGTCGAATGTGGAGTAAACAACGTCCACGTTCTTGCCTATGATGGATCTCTGCATGTCAGTGACTTCTTCAGGGCGCTCGTCAATCAGCAGCACAATAAGGCATATGTCAGGGTGGTTGGTGACAATGGAGTTCGCTATCTTTTTCAGAAGGACGGTCTTTCCGGCCTTGGGCGGAGCGACAATCATGCCTCTCTGCCCCTTGCCTATCGGGGCTATGAGATCTATGAGCCTGGAAGAAAGTTCGTGCTGGGTAGTTTCGAGATGGATTTTCTCTGTGGGGAAAATGGGGACAAGCTCTTCGAAACTGGGCCTTTTGGATGCGGCTTCAGGGGGATCGTTATTGACTGACTTCACAAACAGCAGGGCGCTGTACTTTTCGCCTTCTTTGGGGATGCGGATTGTGCCCTCAACCATGTCGCCAGTCTTGAGGCTGAAGCGCCTTATCTGGGAGGGCGAGATGTAGATGTCCTTGGTTCCCGGCAGGAAGTTCTCTCTGCGCAGGAATCCGTATCCGTCAGGGTGTATCTCCAAGACTCCGCGCTCTATGATTCCGGAGTCAAGGCTTTCCTTTGTTACGCGCGGCAATATCGGCGCAGGGCGCGGCGCTTCTTCTTCCTCAACGGCAACCAGGGCTGGGATCGGCAGCAGGACAGCGTCGCTATCCGGCTCCGCTTGCGCTTCAGGCCTAGGGTAAACTTTCGGCCTTGCAGGATCCGCAAATTTTGACTCGGGCTTTGGCACGTATGAGGGCTTGATTGGATCGGCAACAGGCTTTATTGGCTCGATTGGAGTGAAAGCGGGCTTGATTGGCTCTATTGGCAAGACGGGCTTTACAGCTTCGACTGGAGCTAAAGCGGGCTTTATTGATTCGATTGGAACAGAGGCGGGCTTGATTGCCTCGACTGGAGCAACGGCAGGCTTGATTGCCTCAACTGGAGCAACGGCGGGCTTTTTTGGCTCGGGCTTTGCGGGCTCAACTGGGATCGGATCAGGCTTTTTAGCCTCTGGCTTTGGCGCTTCGACCGGAGCCGGAGCCGGATCTGCCTTTTTGTCTTCTTCCATGGCAGGCGCTGGCGCAACTTTGTCTTTGGCTCTTGTGTATTTGCGCTTTGCTGGCGCTGGCGCGGGCTCTGGCGACTTGGCGGCCGCTTTGGGCGCTTCGGCTTGGGCGTCAGGAAATTCTAGCGCTTGCTGCTCCAAATCCGATGAGCTGCCAAGGATCATGTCGATTGCCTCGCGCGTGAGCACGTCGCTGCTGAGCTTTTTGAGCTCAGCCAAAAGCTCCGCCTTTTTGTGCTTGGAATAGCCTTTTACGCCTAGCCCTCTTGCAATCTTGCGGAGATCAAAGATTCCTAGCTTTTCGATTCCTAGCTTATCGAGCTCTAGCTTTTCGATTCCTAGCTTATCGAGCTCTAGCTTATCGATCCCCAACTCATTCGTTTCAATGTCCAATAGTTCATCTCCTTATGCCTGGGCGAGAAAACTGGGTTTTGGCGCACAGGCGAAATTTATGGCGCTAAAGGCGCATCCCGAGATTTTTGGATGGATTTATTAGATAGATTTATCGTGAATAGATTTATTAGATAGATTTATTGTGAATAGATTTATTAGATAGATTTATCCTGGACAGATCAATTCTAGATAGACCCATAAATCAATTGGGCATGCGCTTAAAGCAAAAAAATCAGTTAAGGCGGTTTGCCCGCAAGCAAGATTTACGCTTGCGGGCCCATATGCCCGTATCAGGAAAACATAGTAAATTTACCTCGCGGGCCAAAACCTGAGTGAAAAGCGCAGTTGTTCTCATTTAAATAAGCGCAAAACCCGTTTATGGCGTACGCTTTTACTCGCCTGCCTCTGCTTCGCCAGACTCATCGACTGGCGGAGCGTTTGGATCTGCGACTATAAGCGTCTTGCCTTGCTGGATCTTGTCGTCTGTCAGCGCGTTCCATTCCATCAGGTTGGTAACTGAGACATCAAACTTTACGGCGATTCCGCCTAAGGTGTCGCCGCTTTCGATAACGTAGGTAGTCTGGCCGGAGGGGGTTGAGCCGTCGAAGTACGCGCCCCTGGTCATCTGGGCCCTGAGCTCTTCGATCTCCCTGGAGAGCTTGTCAGCCTCTCTTTTGTTTTCCTCTCCGACTGCCACGGCAGCCTGGTAGGCTTCTTCAGTGTAGCGGTTTTTCATTTCTGCTTGGGCGGTTTCGAGCTCGGTTGTGACGTTGTTGATTTTGAAGACCAGCACGGCCAGGACGCAAATGAAGATAAGGGACAGGGACGCTATGATGATTTTGAGAGGGGCTGTATTGTCCTCAGTCTCGTACTCATCGTACTCGTCAGTAGGCGCCACCTGATGGTAGCGAGGCGCGCCTTCCCGATGATCCTCCACGTCTTCAGGTTCCTTCGCCCTGGGTCTTGGGCCGGAATCCTTCTTGGGCCGCTTGGATGACAGCGAGATGGGCTCGGGCTCCTTCCGTGGGCGCCAATCCAGCTCCTCGGCCTGAGCTGTCCGTCTTTTGCCCAAGTCGATTGGCATGCTGCTGTAGTCGGCCTGCTCCTCCTCATAGTCGTAATCGTCATCGTCAACATCGGCGGCCTCGATAGGCTCGTCCACCGGCCCGGTCTCATCATAGTCCAACTTAATGCCGGAATCCTTGTCAAAGCGTTCGTCTTTCAATTTAACACCTCCGCATGCCGCAATGCCGCAACGAGGCATTTGCGGGCCCATCTTGCACAAGTTAAGCCCGAATCCCTACAGATCATTTTATTATGGAATTCACTGCATGTCAATAAAATATCTTCGAAGAAAACGCCGACAAATTCCTCAAAAATCCCGCTTTATATAGCAATAAGGACAGCGAATGCTATGATTCAAGCGCCATAGACAGGGGCCAAATTCTGATCTTTGAGGGTCAGCGCCTATAGGGCGTCGGGATTTGCTCTATTGTTTGAGGCGCATGATCTTTATTTATATATTGCGTTTTCTTGCGCAAAATATACAGCTTTGCAGTATATACAAGGGCTTTGGCGCATTATGCGCATATCGGGATTTATGGCAGTCATTTCCTGAGACTAACGTCAAGTTTGCTTAAAGCTTGGAATGGCAAAAATTGCTTTGCGAGAGCGCAACTATGCGCTCCAGGAGCGAATAGCTGCTTTCTATAGGTACAGACGCCTATGAGTATGCTGATGATTGATATAATTTGGAAATATTGCGAGACGGAATACAACTGTGACGCTACTTCTAGCGACAAAAAATCCAAACAATACTTATCGCTAGCATTCATTCGCCTACGGCTGGCAGCCGATTTTTAAAGTTTTGGTAATGCAAAGCTCGTTCTGACATATCTTTGCAGTAGGGCAATTCGGGTTCAGCGCCTAGCAGGCGCTGGCGCTCGTCTCACAGAGGAAAAACGCGAGAAAAACCGAAGAAATCCTATAGAATAGCGAAAAATGCAATTATAACTTTAATGGTTAGTCCAATCAAAACAGGGAAAGGCAGCCATTTTGCGCGAATCTTTAGTCTTTTGATTTGTTTTGCAATAATAACCTCTTTACAATGAAAGCAGACCTGTATTATACTTAATTCAACGCATAAGCCAAAAGAAATTTGGCTTGCGTCTTTAGCGCCTCATACTCATTAAACGCATAAGCCAAAAGAAGTTTGGCTTGCGTCTTTAGCGCCTAACACTTAATAAACGCATAAGCCGGAAGAAGTTTGGCTTATGGCTATAGCGCCTTTGGAAAAAATCCCAAGCGCCGCGAAATTTGCGCGTCTTTGGTTTTTGGATAATGTTTATGGCGCTGACTGGCAATATGCAGATTGATTGCGTGACCGGCGCAAGGCCTGGCGGCGTGAGGATATTTCACAGGCCAACGCGAAACTTCCCTGAGATTATGCCGGAACCACTTTTCTGACCAGCGCTTTAGAACATGCCAGTGGTGCTCACGAGCGAAAGCGTCAAGCATTTTGCTGATGTTTTAGCTCTAAGAGCATATCCCAAAATTATATCCGAGGCGCCGAAAAAATCCGGGTGTTTGCTCGAAGAAGCCCGAGAAAACTAGTTGAAGCATTCGCCAGGATTTTTTCGGCGCCATTTCGGAAATTTGGGATATGCTCAGCATAAACGCACAAGAGAAAACTAAGAGCATATCCCAAAATTTATTATAGGGCTTGGAAAAGCAACGTGTTGAAGCGTCACATGACTTTTCCGGAAATTTGGGATATGCATTAAATCGCGCGAGGCTTTCCCGAAGCGGCACAAGTCAAGCCGCACTAGGCGCTGGAAACATCAGCCAAGCACTATGAGCGCCGATGCCTTGGGAGGCGGGCGCCTTCTATACTAACGAGCGGTAAGACAAGGATTTTATTGATCGTTAGCAGATAATTTCCAAATTTGAGCGCTCGTCAGTATATCGACAACCGGCATTCCACCCGAAAGGAGGAGCGCAGCCCCCATGCCTTAAGGCACGGGTTCAGCGCGAAAACTTATGAAAGTTGAAAAAATCAGCGAGACCCAGATCAAATTCATTTTGAGCCAAGCGGATCTGTCCGACAGGAATATAAGGCTGGCGGAGCTGGCT
>JAISWZ010000167.1 GCA_031270945.1 Clostridiales bacterium
GGGCGGCTTTCCTTTGAAAATAGCATAAGCTTTTTCAGGCGAGCAATTTGTAAATTTCTGGTATCTATCAAATAAAAGAATCGGCGTATTGATCCAGATTTCGCCACCTGGCGCTTCCTTGGACCTTTACATTTGGCGCCAACATGCGTTATACTAGTGGCATATCTCAAAGTTCTAAAATGGGGGAACTGGGATATCGAGTTTAGCCGCGCTGCGCGCGGGTTTATAGGCGAGAAGGCCGTGCTCTAGAACTAATATAAAAATCAAACCGCGCTTGTGCGCGGGCCTATAGGCGAGAAGGCCATGATCTAGAAACATAAAAATCAAAATCATAGCGCTATGTGCGGCCTACAGGCGAGAAGGCCATGATCTAGAAACATAAAAATTAAACCGCGCCATGTGCGCAAGGAGGAAACCGTTTGGATATTTTAAAGGCTTTGGTTAACGAGTTTAAACTTAAGCCTGAGCAAGTGGAAAATACAGTCAAGCTCATTGACGAGGGAAGCACCATCCCCTTTATAGCCCGGTACAGAAAAGAGGTTACAGGAGAGCTTGATGATCAAGTCCTTAGGGAATTGAATGAGAGGCTTGTATACCTGAGAGGGCTTGAGGAAAAGAGGGCGCAAGTCAAAAAGAGCATAAGCGACCAAGGGAAGCTGGACGCTGAGCTGGAAGCGGCTTTGGACAAGGCGGCCACGCTTACTGAGATCGAGGATCTTTACAGGCCGTTCCGGCCAAAGAGGCGAACCAGAGCGACTATCGCGAAAGAGCGCGGGCTTGAGCCTTTGGCTATGGCCATCTGGGCTCAGGACTTAACAGCACCAGTATCTGAGCTGGCATTGGCTTATGTCAACGCAGAGCTGGAAGTGGCTACTGTAGATGACGCCATTGCTGGAGCGCTAGACATAATAGCCGAAATAATGTCTGATGACGCCACATGCAGAACAGCCCTTCGCAAGCTCACATGGGAAAACGCGATACTTCAGTCAGAAGTGGCAAAACCCCAGGAGAACTCTGTATATGAGATGTACTACGAATACCAGGAGCCTGTATCGAGGATCGTAGGGCACAGGGTTCTGGCGGTCAACAGAGGCGAGGACGAAGGGGTTCTCAAGGTTTGGATTGAAGTGCCTGTTGACCATCTTCTCACTGTCATGCACAACCTCTTTGTAAAGGACAACAGGTTTACGCGCGATTATCTCACAAGCGCCATAGAGGACAGCTATAAGAGGCTCATAGCCCCATCCATAGAGCGAGACGTAAGAAAAGAGCTGACCGAGACCGCCCAGGAAGGCGCGATAAAGGTCTTTGGCGCAAACCTCAAGCAGCTTCTGCTCCAGAGCCCGATCAAGGGGCAGGTAGTTCTGGCTATGGATCCAGGCATCCGCACTGGGTGCAAGATAGCGGTGATAGATGACACCGGGAAAGTCTTGGATCACGGAGTGGCGTTTTGTTCCAACCCCAAGCGGGAGGAACTCTACAACAAGGCTAAGGTCTATGTAAAAGACTTGATACAAAAGTACAAGGTGACCTTGATCGCCATAGGAAACGGCACCGCTTCAAGAGAAACAGAGGCTTTCACGGCTGAAGTGCTAAAAGAGATCACAAGCAAAGTCCATTACGCAATAGTAAGCGAAGCTGGCGCTTCTGTTTATTCTGCCTCGCCATTGGGAGCGAAGGAATTCCCTGAGTTTGACGTAACAGTAAGGGGAGCGATCTCCATAGGCCGAAGGCTTCAGGATCCATTGGCTGAGCTTGTGAAGATTGATCCAAAGTCCATAGGCGTTGGTCAGTACCAGCATGACATGAACCAGAAGAGGCTCTCAGAAGCCTTGGGCGGAGTGGTAGAAAGCTGCGTTAACTCTGTAGGCGTGGATCTCAACACCGCTTCTCCATCATTGCTAGGCTATGTCGCTGGAGTCTCCGGCACAGTAGCCAAAAACATACTGGACTACAGAGAGGAAAACGGGAAGTTCGTAAGCCGGAGCGACCTCAAGAAAGTGAAAAAGCTTGGGGCCAAAACCTTTGAGCAATGCGCGGGATTCTTGAGGATCCCTGGTTCAGTGAACCCTCTGGACAACACCGGGGTTCATCCCGAGTCTTATTCAGCCGCAGAGAAGCTTTTGAAGACGCTGGGGTACTCCCTGGCTGACGTTTCAAAGCGCAGGGTCTCAGATCTAAAGAAAAGGGTCTCCAACGGGCAGGAGCTGGCTGAGCAGCTGGGGATAGGATTTCCTACTCTCCAGGATATCATAAAGGAGCTCGAGAAGCCAGGAAGAGATCCAAGAGATGAGATGCCACCTCCAATACTGAGAAACGACGTCCTATCCATGGATGATCTGCTTGAGGGGATGGAGCTTCAGGGAACAGTCAGAAACGTCATAGACTTTGGCGCGTTTGTTGACATCGGGGTACACACAGACGGGCTTGTCCACAAGTCCCAGTTCAACAAGAGAGTAAAGCACCCATTGGAGGCAGTGTCAGTCGGAGACATTATCAAAGTGCGGGTTGTCTCAGTAGACAAAGCAAAGAACCGCATTGCCCTTACAATGAAAGGTGTCTCCGATGCTCCTCGATAACTTTATCTTCTCGGTAAACTCGGTCGCTCCGGTTTTCCTGCTTCTTGTGCTTGGCTTTCTCATATCCCGCAAAGGGGTCTTGGATAGGCCAACCATAGGAAAGCTTAACTGGATGGTCTTCAACATGGCGCTTCCCGTCATGCTTTGCAGGGATATCGCAGAATCCGAGTTCACTGAAATGTTTGACAAAAACCTGATCTTTTTCGCAGTTGGCGCTTCCATCTTCACTTGCCTTATGGCTCTCCTCCTCTCCAGGGTGATCAAGGAAAGGCCAACCCGTGGAGCGTTCATACAGGGGTGCTTCAGAGGCAACTACGCCATAGTTGGCCTTCCCATAGCGGCCAACATCCTTGGGCCAAACGACACAGGCAAAGCGGCGCTTATAACTACCTTTATCATACCTCTTTACAACATACTTGCGATCTTGGTTCTGCAGGCTCATGGGAATGGCAAGGCAAAGGCGACAATCAAGTCGACTTTGAAGGGCATAGTCACTAATCCCTTGATCATAGGCATATGCATAGGCTTGGCGGCTTCAGCCGCCAAGCTTAGCCCGCCCCCATTCATCTCCCAAACTATGGACTATCTTGGAGGTCTTGCCTCTCCCTTGGCATTGCTTGCCATTGGCGCTTCCATTGACGGCGGAGAGACGAGAAGAAAGCTGAAGCCAGCTCTTCTGGCTTCAGCTTTCAAACTGGCCTTTGTGCCTATTCTTCTTGTCCCGATAGCCGCTCTCTTGGGATTTCGCGGAGAGAGCATGGTAGTGCTTTACGTCATGCTAGCCGCCCCCACCGCTGTGAGCTCCTATATCATGGCAGAGAACATGGGCAATGACGGGGCGCTGGCGGCTAACATTGTAATGCTTACCATGTCAGCCTCTACATTCACTTTTACTATTGGGATATTTCTGGTTAAGACGGCAGGGCTGTTTTAGCGCATATCCCAATGACCGGCACCCGCCTTAGTTTCTATCGGCGCCAAAAGTTTTTATTTAAGTCGGCATCTAAGGTTTTTATTATAAATCGTAGAACTGCGCTGCCCGCAAGGCAAGCCTTGCGGGCAGACAGTTCTATCCTACTTCAGCTTTTCGATCATGAGATCCGCCAGGCTCTTTGCGTCAGCCTTCAGGCTTTCCTCATCCTCGCCCTCTATCATGATTCTTACGACATTCTCTGTGCCGCTGGCGCGGATCAGGACGCGTCCTGTTTTTTCGTACTTTTCTTCAAGAGACGTTGCTGCCTCGCCGATCTCCTTAACAGACCGCCAGCTGTCCTTGAGAAGCGGGTTTACCCTGGCGCTGACTGTCACTTGGGGAAAAACTTTTATCACAGTGTTAAGCTTCGAGAGAGGAAGGCCTGACTGCCTCATGGCTTTTAGGACCTGGAGCGCTGTCATGAGCCCGTCGCCGGTTGTGCCGTAATCCAGGAATATGACGTGCCCAGACTGCTCTCCGCCAAACGTGGCGCCAATTTCAAGCATTCTCTCCAGGACGTAGCGGTCTCCTACCCCTGTCTTCTCTATGTGTATGCCTCTTTCGCGCTCCAGTGCGAAAAGGCCCAGGTTGCTCATAACTGTGGCTACAAGCGTGTCTTTCTTGAGCTTTCCGCTTTGCTTAAGCCTAACTCCGCAGATGGACATGATCTGATCGCCGTCAACAACCTTGCCGGTTTCGTCAACGCAGATAAGCCTGTCCCCGTCTCCGTCCAATGCGATTCCAATGTCCTGCCCATTCGCCTTGACGTATTCGCATAGAGCTTCAATGTGCGTGGATCCGCAGCCTTTGTTGATGTTTGTTCCATCCGGGCTGTCAAATATAGGCGAGACTTCAGCGCCCAGCCGTTTCAGCAAAGCGGGCCCCGCTTTGCTTCCAGCGCCGTTGGCGCAGTCAATAGCCACTTTCAGCCCTTTCAGGTCAAGCAGCCCTTCGTCTGTAAACGTTCCTGCAAGGAACTCCACGTAATCCTCAAGCGCCTGATCAGCCTCTTCTATGGTTCCTATGGCTGTGCCTGTAGGCCTTGGGAGCTTGTCAAGCCCTTCCTCTATCAAGGCTTCTATCTCTTCTTCCATGGCATCAGGAAGCTTCATTCCTTCCCGGCTGAAAAATTTGATGCCATTGTCTTCCATGGAATTATGGGACGCGCTCAAAACAACTCCTGCGTCCATGTTGTACTTTCTCACCAGGTACGCGATTCCTGGTGTAGGCAATACGCCAGCTCGAAAAATCTTCGCGCCGACACTGCATGCCCCGGCGTTCAATGCCGCCTCAAGCATCCTGCCTGACACCCTTGTGTCCATCCCAACCAAAATCCGTGGAGCGTGGCTGAATTCTTGGGTCAGGGCATACGCTCCTGCCCTTCCAAGCTTGAATGCAAGCTCGGGGGCTAGCTGAGCATTGGCAAGCCCTCGCACTCCGTCTGTTCCAAACAGCTTCACTTGAAAACCCCTCCCACTCCCGCGCTCACGCGCAGGATTTGCCGGCCTTTGGCCGCAAATATTGGAACGCCAAAGCGCTTGCGCAAAGGCGGGAAACGCGATAAACTTAGAAACTTTAAAACCATAGCCAATTATATCACAGATCAGCAAACTGGGCAAATGTGCAGCATTTTTATGGCAAAATCACAAACGGGAAGCATGAATTAGTATTTT
>JAISWZ010000186.1 GCA_031270945.1 Clostridiales bacterium
GTTACTTCAAGGGGAGAAGAACAAAGGTCATCGCTTTGAATTCCAAAGATGCCGGATAACCAAACCTGCCCAAAGCGGTGCAGACAAGCTAAGATAGGGGTTTAATGCAGTTAAAGCTTACTGGGGGTTGTCGTTGCTTCAGAGGAGAGAACAAAGGCTTCGCTATGAATTCCAAAGATGCTGGATATCCAATCCTGTCGGAAGCGGTGCGGACAAACTGAGAGTTTTAGGCATTTAAAGCTAACTGAGGGTAGTCGTTACTTCGAGGGGAGAAGAACAAAGGTCATAGCTATGAATTCTAAAGATGCTGGATAACCAATCCTATTCATCCAATCACATCGAGCGCGGTGCAGAAAAACAGAGAAAGTTACAGAAAAGTCTTGCGCTTGCATATAACATAAAATGTTAAGCATACAGAGATTAGAATCAAGCGCTGCTTTTCGCGTAGACCGTTCGCAGGGTTTGACGCACTGGCGGTTTCCCCTTTGTGGCCGGGAATGCTTGTGATAGCTAGTAAAACTGAAAATACATAGAGCAATATTCAAAATGCTATAATCAAAGTAAACTGAACCCAAATACATGCGTTAGGCAGGTGGTAAAGATGAATTGCAATTATTGCGGAGCGAAAATGGCAGACAGCGCTAAGTTTTGCACGAATTGCGGCCACGAGCGTGATGAGGCACCAGCATTTCTAGAGGATTTGGATAGGACTTGCCCAACCGGGCATGAGCCATTTGGGCAACCTGTTCAATCGGACTATCAATATCCAACGACTTCAGCCCCTTTAAGCCAGCCTCAAAACAAGGCCGCAAGCGTAACCTTATCGATATTCTTGGGAATTCTGCTGTTTGCATTTGTGTCTTGCCTTGTCGCGCTAGCCATAGTTCGTCCCAGCAACCTGCCCAAGGCTGCGGCTGGAGCTGAGATTGCTTGGATTCTTGATGACGCTGGAGTATCCGAGATGGTTTGCAATGAGCTTAGATGGATTTCTAGCATCAGCAACAGCGGCTTTGAATATGCGCCGACCCGAGGCTTTGCCAAGGCGTTCAACCGAATAGACAGTGATGACTTGTCGGCGTTGCTGAGGAAGCGAAGCGTAAAAACTGAGCTTGGAAATGTTGTTGGACTTTATGTTGACGCATTGGCCAAGGGAAGATGGAACTATCAGATATCTACGAAAGAGCTCATAAACGCCTTGAAAGCGATAGCGCCTGACGTGCGAGATGAATTTGGCTACAAGTTATCCAACGATGACTACAAGTCTCTGACTAAATATGTTAACGCGTTTAGGCTGCCGGAAGAAGGAAGAATGGATGTACTGCTTGGTGACGCTGAAGGCATTGTCTATGTGCTGACTACAGCTTTCCCGTCTCTGATCTTCGGTTTGCTGATTCTGTTGTCAGTTTTTAACATATTCATTCTGCATAGAAAAAACTTTCAAGCATTGTTCTTGAACTTAGGGTTTCCAGTTGCCATTTCAGGAGTCATTTTTGTGGCGATATGGCTGGCAGTTGGACCGTTGTGCTTTGCCTTGGGCAGGGATGCAGAAATTCTGTTTTCGCGTTACCTTCCGTGGGTTGTAAAAATGTTTCTTCTGGCAGGCCTTATCGCTCTTGCAGTCGGGATAGTCCTGATAATATGCTCGGTATTGGCAAACATGGCTGCAGCAAGGCTCGGTTCAAGGAGAGCTGCGGAAGCGCCGCAGTTTGGCGGATTTCAGGCGATTCTGATTGTGGTTGCAACTAATGTGATACTGGTGGTCTCATGCGGAATTGTGGCTTTGATTATTTTAAACTTAATAAATGAAGTTTGATTTTTAAGCGAAAAAGGGGGAAAGCAATATGGCGCTGTTCGACAACATTGGCAAGAGATTGGCATCGACCACCCAAAACGTGGTTCGAAACACCAAAGACATTACAGACATCGCTAGGTTGAGCTCTCTCATTTCAGATGACGAAAAACAGGCAGAAAGCCTTCGCCAGCAGATTGGGAAGTTGTACTTTGAGACAGCGGAGTATGACCCCGAAACGTTGATCGGAAAGCTCTGCTTAGCCTTGGCGGCGGCGACAGACCGGATCGAGAAGCACCAAAACGAAATCCTCGTCATCAAAGGCGTGAAGAAATGCCCGTATTGCGGAACAGAAATTTCGCAGTCGGCAGCGTTCTGCGGCTACTGCGGCGAAAGGCTAGATTTTGCCGCGCCAACGTCCGACCCATCAGCGCAGACAAGGCGGTATTGCTCATATTGCAGGGCGGATATCACAAATGATACCATATTTTGCTCATCGTGCGGAAAGAAGATTTAGATTAGAAAAGGGGGTTTGCAGCATGTATTATTGCAAGAATTGCGGCGCTGAAATATCAGCCAACATGAGGTTTTGCAGCGCTTGCGGAACACCAGCGGAGATGGAAGCCGCGCCTGGGGATGCAGCCAAGCCCGTGATCTCCAGCCCGAAGAAAGTGAAGCTTAAAACCGACGCTTTGCCAAAGTTCGCGGTTCCTGCATTGGCGGTTGTTGCGATGGCCGCCTTGGTAATATTGGCGATTGGCCTTTTCAAGCCTTCCAAATATGAAATCACGAAAGGCAAGAATCTTTTGTGGACAAATCCTAAAGAAGAGATTGTCGTTTTAGTTCCATATGGAAAAAGCAAAGTTGAATTGGATGGATATCTTGCGAAATCAGTGACTGCAAGCGCGGACGGAACTAAGTCGCTGGTGTTGATAGACGAATTTGACCAGAGTCCAGACAGCAAGAATTTCGAGGGCTATTCCATGTATTTTGTTTCCGATAAAGTCACGTTGATAACGGATGGGGTGTTTGACTCCAAGATAAGCGCATCGGGAAACGTGATCGCTTTTGTGAAAGACTATGACTACGCTGCGCAATCGGGAACGCTGTACATTTGGAATAACGGAAAAACAACGTTGGTTTCTGATTCAATGTGTGCTCATAAAGATTACTGCATTTCGCCGGATGGCAAGACGGTCGCGTTTGCGAAAGGAACATTGGATGATTATTCGGGAGCGTACTACAATAATGGACATATAAGCGATCTGGGCAAAAGCGTAGAGCCTTTCGCAGTTGCTGATAAAGCGAGATATATTTACTATACCAAAAACTATTCCAGCTACGTCATGCTTGGCAATGATGGCGGAACCAAGCAAAAGCTGGCAGACCAAGCATATCCTTATTACTTCAACAAAGATCTTTCGCAAATGGTGTATCAAGCTAACGGAAAAACATATGCGATCATAAAAGGAAAAGAAAAAATAACCCT
>JAISWZ010000327.1 GCA_031270945.1 Clostridiales bacterium
ACATTGATGCCAATGATCAGGAGTGCTGTTGAGGCCCTTTTCCCAGGAAGAATACGCGTTGAACACCCTGATTTGGCTGTGGTTAAAGGCGCGGCGCTGTCGGCATTGGAGTTGGGCCAGGACACAAAAAGAGAAGAACAAAAAATGGAGCTGGCAATAGATCAAGAAACAGATCAAGAAAAAATAGATCAAGAAAAAATAGATCAAGGAATAGATCAAAAAATAGATCAAGAAATAGATCAAATATTAGATCAAGAAATAGATCAAAAAACAGATCAAACAGAAACTTCAAAACCCGCAGTTTATGGCATTAGCCTTGGAGGTGCTTACTCAGCCATCGCAACGCTAGGCGCAAACAACTTGCCAGAGGTCATAGAAAACTATGCGGATGGCAGCGGCACATTGGCCTCGGCTGTGTATTTCACAGAGGATGGCGAGTTTGTAGTCGGCAAGGTTGCCAAGAACCAGGCAGAGATCGAGCCAGAGAGGGTTATCCAGTACGTCAAGCAAGAAATCGGGAAAAAAGATCCGCGCATCTACACTTTCAACGGCATTGACTACGATCCAATAAGGATCTCAGCCCTTATCCTCAAGCGCATAAAGGAATACGCCGAGGAGCAGGGGCATGAAGTCAAGGATGTTGTTATCACTTGCCCAGCCTATTTCGGGAACGAAGAGAGAGAGGCTACAAAACAGGCGGGCATAATCGCCGGGTTTAATGTTCTTAACATTGTCAATGAACCTACTGCGGCTGCGCTCTACTATTGCAGCCATGAGTTAAACGAAAGCCGCAAGATATTGGTTTTCGACCTTGGCGGAGGAACGTTTGACGTAACCCTGATCGACTTTAGCGTCGATGAAAACGGCAAATCCATGATCGAAATCATAGCATCCAATGGAGATGACCGCTTGGGCGGAGTCGATTGGGACGCTGTTTTGAATGATTACATGCTTGAAGTGTACGCTGGCGAAAGTGAAGTTCAAGTCAATGACATACCCCACGAGATTAAGCAAAGGATCTGGGCTGAAGCTGAAGATGTCAAAAAAGGTCTTTCATTTACGTCGATTAGAGGCGTATCCATCACGGCCGCTGGGGAATCTGCTCGCATAATTTTGACGAGAGATGAGTTCGAGAGGCGAACCAAGCATTTAGTGAAAATAACGACTCGATTAGTGAATGTGGTCTTAGAGACTGCTGGAGTCAAGGCGGAAGAAGTGGATTTAGTTCTTCTAGTCGGAGGATCGACATTGATGCCAATGATCAGGAGTGCTGTTGAGGCCCTTTTCCCAGGAAGAATACGCGTTGAACAGCCTGATTTGGTTGTGGCGAAAGGCGCGGCGCTGTCGGCGGCTGTTGAGTGGAGAGACCGCGAAGAGAAAAATGTAGTGATGGCAAAGAGCGAATACATATATTGTTAAGCATACAGAGATTAAAATCGAGCTCCACAGCTTGACTGGATAAACCCGATGCAAGTGGCGAAGCAGGGAGTGCCTGTCCTTATAGTCATGTTTAACTCTATTAGCCTCATGTTTGCCTCGGGCATCTTCTATTTGGTATTTTGCAGTGCACGATGTTGTTTGAAGCTTACTTGTACGTTTGCGTTGGGGTTTACGGCTTGCCGTCACTTGCTATGTACGCCCTAATCTCCACTTGGGGCGTGAAGGTGTTTGAAAGGCTGTGAAGATGGATAAAGGGCTGCGAAGATTGACAAAAGGCTGTGAAGATGGATAAGAGGCTGTGAAGATGGATAAGAGGCATGAGATTTTGCAAAGGGCGTGGATCCGGAGGGGTCCTCGCCCTTTTTTGGGTTAGCTAACCTCTGGCGATGGGGTAGGACACTGCAAAGGGTTTGCGGAGACATATGACGATAATGGAAATTTTGTAGATAGAAAGCCTTTGAGAATTAAGCTGTGCTGATACTTGCTACGTTTAAGGATTGATTTGCCGTTGGCGGAAGCGGGGCCGCATGGCTAAAAGGCAGACAGCGACCGACCTTCAAAAGCTTTGGAGCAGATTCCCCGACAGCCGAGATGAAGATGGGCTTTAACTCTCTCAGTCGTTGCACAGATTCCTTCCCTAATCATCTTCGAGGCCAGGACAGTGATAGCTACTCCGCTGGGGGAAAGATTAAAAAGCAAGGGAGTCGCGATTTACATAGACGCTTAAACAGGATCAGAGCACAATTTAGGCGTTTGATAGGCTGTGAGGGCGCGATTTTTTTGTAGGCGTGAATTTGAATGGATTCAAGACTTTTTAGATGTGATTTAGGCTTCCGTAATTCATGAAAAGGGTGAAGGTGGCGCGAGCGTCTACCCCTTGAGAGGCATCCCCCTCGAAAGGCAGCGCTGCGCCAGCTGTTGAGTGTTCGAATGAAGTAAAATAATTTAGTCAAAATCAGACGTTTAAACAATAGAACTCTCAAATTGTCCTATTTAGCGAATGCAGATTTAGTCGAATTAAGTCGGGTCATCGATTGAATTAGAAACATAAAGAAAACAAAATAATGAATAATAATGCGGATTTAATAACGGATCATATGTCTTAAAAAAATTCCTCTTGACAATTAGGATTGACACAACTATAATAGTCTTATCATTTATTTTCCTAAGAGTTGACTTGTGATGTTGCTTACAGTGTTACAGAGGCACTCTAGACGTTTCCGATGATACTGCCGTAAGAACTATCTATAGGCTACAAAATCTAGGTTTTGATTTAAGCCTGTTGTGTCGGTCAAATCTTGCTTTTAATCCCTTTTGAGTTCTGGCAAGGAGCGCCGAGGGAGTAGCAATTCATTTAGGCTGGAATTGGCGATGGAAAGTTCGGGAACGGGAACTTGAGGGGTTGCGTTCAAGAGGATTTCAAGTGGCCAGCGACAAGAAAGAGGGGCAGAATTATTGCCATAACAGCGAAAATAATTGTTGCATTATTTTTGTGATTATGATATCCTAGCTTTAGGCTGATAAAATAGCGGGAGTTAAAACATAGAATTACGCTTTATAAGCAGTTATAATGAGATTTCATTGAATATGCGATATTTTGTCGAATGAACGATGAAATGATCGTGGAAAGTCTCGTGAAATATCATATGGTTACATATAAGCTTTACCCGCGGATTTTTGCTGTTTTTTGAATAAGTACTTAATGCATATCCCGAAAATTCGTCAAGAAGCAGAAAAGGCTTAGCGAATGCTTCATGTCTTGCGTTTGATTTTGGAATATGCATTTATTTCAGTTTAAAGGCATGGTAGGCGGTTAATTGGTTATGAGCACCATTGGCAGAAGGCAGTTGCCTGGATGATTGCTGAAAACCTAGCTGCTGGAAAGGTGCTTATGTTTATGGCGAGACTATCCGTATTTGAATGGATTCCTATTAGGTGCCGAGCTAAAAGAGATGCAAAAATTCAAGATATTTGGCAGGACATTGACATATATAATGCGTATGCAGATGAGGAATTGGCCGCGTTTAAAGCAACGCGCTCGTCTTTGTTTAGCAAAGAATTGCATCAAGTAACATTGAAGTCTTGCTCGTGCGGAAACGGTAGGATAAATTATAGGGAAACCAGTAGACGAGAGAAACTCTCGAAATGCTTAGCTTTGATAGACAGAGAGGTTCACGGCTTAGAAACAAGCGCCAAATCGTTTGCAAGCGAAAGGGATCTGAAAATCATTGGAATGGTTACTGAGTTTGCGAGTATAAAAGGTAACCATGTAGATTCGAAGCAAACCGCATATGTCTACAATTTTAAGATGGGCGAAACAACGGAAGAATATAACAGCTATATCCGAGCCATATACGATACTATTGAAGCTCTCTTAAGCGAAAGGAAAAGAATTGTTTGGCAATTCGGCAAAAAGTTAGAAATGATGCTGTCAAAAAATATATTAAGAAGCACGTACTACTACAATTTCATGCTAAAAAGCAAGCCGAAAGAATCTGATGATGTGAAAATAAATACTACTATCTCATTAGTTATGAAGAAGTTTGAAGCGGTTTTAAAAGATGTTTTGGAAATATATTCTGAAGATCTAAAATTGGTTGATCAAAAATTGTCGAATATAGTATCAGACGCAAAGAAAATAATAAAGAGTTACTTAATTTTGATGAATTCATCGAATGATTACAAACTCATAGAAATCAACGCAGATGACATCGACAGCAAAAAAAGATCTATAGGTTGTGTTGAAGGTAGCGCTAAAGGAATCCCAGAAAGCGACGCTGGAGATCAAGCAAGCGACGCAGGGGACACGACTGAAACAATGACAGACAGCTCTGGAGTTGGTGGCGAGGGTAGCGGTGAAGACGATTCTTTAGACAGCGTAGATAGCGATGAAGACGATTCTATAGACAACGCAGATGGCTCTGAAGACACTCTTTAGTGATAGACCCAATTAATGTAAATTGTGGCAAGATTTGATGGCTTGCAGGTTTGCAGTAAGACGACACTTTACTTAATGCCAGCGAGACGCTTTAATTTTACTATCGTTTGTGGAAGAGGACTACATGGCACCAAAGGGGCAATTATAAATAAATGCAACATTTGAACGCTTGAAATTACAACTAAGTTGCATAAATTTTTAGCTCAAATCAGTTGATCATTAAAGTGAGAAAATTTGTTCAAGAGTAAGCTACTTGAAAGGAATGATCGTTTTGCCAGTCTTTCGGAAATCATCAGAAAAGACTCAAGAAACAAATAGGTCAAAAATAGAGCTTATTACAAGCTCATTGATACAAGAAGCTAAATCAGAATTGCAGACGTTATTTGAAGGGGCGATTAAAGACAAAAGTTCGTCCACCAACCCTATTGGCCTAGACGAAGCTAAAGGCAATGTGGTTAACCTCATAAAGCGAACCATGTCATTTCGTAGATTGTTGCCTGAACGGATTGCAAAGAGCGTCCTAGAGTCGTCGCAAGGAGAATATGATGACAAATTGGAAGAAATTCGCGAAAAAACCGCTTATGTAGAATCAATAAAGAAAAAAATGATCGATGCCAGAGAGCATTATGAAACAGTGAAGGCGGTCTACAAGAACGTGGTAGGCAAGATGTACGTTGCTGAATATGCTCCGAAGGTTTCAGAAGAGAAAAGGTATACTGAAAAGGATACATGGTCAGATATGAATGAGGAGCTTACACAATGAATATTAAAGAAAGAATAAGATATCAGATCAAGATAAAGAAATGGACATTTTTTGTATCAGTCGTGTTAATATTTATGCTTATGGTAGTGGAGATTATTGATATTTTGATGTTGTTTGATTATGCCTACCCTCTAGAAATAGCGATCTTGTATGGAAGTGTATTTGCGATCTTTATGCTATTAATCCCAATTGTAATTGGCTTAAACATAAACAAAGCCAAAGACAAAAAGATGAAAGCAGTGCAAGCGTTTGCTGTTGTTGTATTGATTTTTATGATATCACTTGTTTTCTTTATCAGACTTGCAATTATTACTACTTCCGGAGGGTATATCGATTTCATTAATGGGTTAGACCACTCTTTTCCAGCTGATGTGCTTCTTATGTGCATGCCAATAATAACATCTTCAGCGGCCTTCTTGACTGCTACCTACTCCTTTGCTCGTCTTGATGTTGAAACAAGTGATATACATAGAGAAGATAAAACGAGCGCCCTTGAGGTAGATGATAGTTTATCGGTTGAGGATAATGGCGATAATAGTAGCAATGAAGATTAGCGGCTTTGGAGGTTGATAATGCAGAAAAGTATAAAGGACGCAAAATCTAGAACATCAGGAAAAAATTTTAAGATATTTGCAGGCGCTATTATAGCGGCTATGGCCTTTTTTGATTATTTGAATATCTATAACTTGTTTCATGAGAAAGAAATGAATCTGTCGTTACCAGAATTGGTAGGATACAGCTTGCTGTTTGCTATTTTGCTTGAGGGAATACCATTATTCTTAGGGATAGAACTATCTACGCTAAAAGATAATACTGAATACAAGGAAAACGAAAAAATCATTGCAAAAATCGGTTTTCGGCTTGGGCTCATAGGTATAATAGTTGCGATTCTTGTTGCAGTGACTTTGAGGATTTTAGTTTTGGTTCGCAATGGAGGGTTGTCTGCCTATGTACAAGGAAATTATGCTGCAACGGCAGGTGATAATACTGGTAAAAATAATAAATTATTTTCTTTGGAGTTCTTCCTTATTTTTGCTCCTGCGCTTACTTCGTTGCTATCTTTTATAGCTTCATGGGTTGCGTTTAAAGCAAACAGTGAACAAAAATTGAATGATGAATTAAGTGTTATTTATAATGAATATGATGAATATAGAATCGAGTATATAAAAGAATGCATGGAGCTTAAGAGCAAGAGCGAAGCGCTATGGAGTGAGATTTCAGATGGCGAGGCTATGCCTAAGAATTCAGATGTTTTTACAGAACAATGCTCTATTAGAATAAGACGAAAAATGTTAGTAGATTACTGCATTGAATATGAGGCCCAATATAGACGATTTAACGATACGATGGAAAGCTTTTGGTTGGAATATATAAAGCAAATGGGTCAACCAGAATTATCAATTATGGGGCTTGATATTAACTCGTTAGATATTCATAAATTAATTAAGGCATATGATGATGAGCAAAAAAGTGACAAATATAAGTGGTATAATGATGAGGCTGATATTGCAAATGAATTAAAGATACTTCTAAATAATTCTATTACAGTGAAGCATTACAAAGCAACAATTAATAAAATTGAATAAAAGTGATTAGTGATTTATATCGGAACAAGTGGAACGGATTAATTTAAATTAACTGAGAGGAGCGGAAAATTGCTAAAAAATTTTTTGATTTTAATCATGCTAATGGTGTCATTAGGTATATTTGGTGGATGCCAAAAAGAAGTAGATGGCATACCGTTGGTGATTATTATTGGTAACCATGCAAATGCTAATTCCTTTATCAATGATACAGAATTTGCTAAAGTAAAAAGTTATATCGAGGAATCATTTGATGTAAAAAAAGAACCTACAAAAGGAACTTTCTATTTTTCAGGCAATTTATCTGTTATTGTTTGTGATGGCAATTCAACTAAAGTTGATACAGAAAAGTTGTCTCTAAGTACTGAAGATGGACATATTATCAGTTTTGACGAATTAACTTATGGAGATGGTTATAATCAAATTAGTTACGCATTAGATGATGTATCAGAAAAGGCAAATAATGTATGGAAAATGTTGAGTAGCAACAACTCTTTAAAGGCAGATTCCAACGATGTAGATTTATTAGGAGCGATTTCCGAGGCAAACGTCACTTTGAATCAACTTGGCTCTGCAGAAAAAAAGCGTATTGTCATCATTGATACTGGCATTACAACCGCTGGACTTTTCGACATGACAACAAACAATATTATGGAAGCTGAGGCTAAAGATGTTGTTGCAAAAATTGGTCAAGGTGCATTCCCAGAACTAAAAGGCGTTGAGGTAATTTTCTTTGGTTTGGGAAATGTAGCGGAACCTCAACAAGATTTACGGATTGATAATAGCTATCGTAAAAAACTAGAAGAAATATGGACGATTATTCTAGAAGAGAAGTGTCAGGCGAGCTTGCCGGAAAAGATTTTCTTTTCGGCGAAATCTGGAAAACCAATGATGTGGTATGAGGAAGGAACCTCGGCGGATGAAGATTGGTATCCCTATGTAAAGCCAGTTGTCTTCATAGAACCAACCCCTATTCCTACCCCTACTTCTGTGCCGCCCAAAGGAGCTACGCCTGCGCCTACTAAGGCACCAGAGCCGCCTAAACCTGTTTTTTTATCAGGACTAGGATTTGTTAAGGATAGTAACAAATTTAATGATGAGAAATATTCTATTAATATGATCACAGATTATGCTCCAGCTATTAAAGAGTATTTGCAATACAATCCAGACAAGAAGGTTTATGTAGTAGGGTCGATTGCTTTAACTGAACCGGGTAGAGAACATAGGGAAGATAATGTATCGCTAATACGTGCGCAAAGAGTAGCAGGAATTCTTGAAGACAATGGAATTGAGCGGGTTGAGGTCATTGATGCGGGAACGACTATTTTTTCTTGGCGAAATGCAGTAGAGTTTCCAGACGGTACAATAGCTTCGAAAGACAACAATGCTTTGCAATCTAATAGACTGGTAGCTATAATATGCGAAGGAAAGGAAAATGATACATATATCTCTGAATTGCAGAATGAGGGTTATATGAGAAGGTGATTTTATTGGCTAGCAAAGAGGATGAAGAAGTAAAAAAAAGAACTAAGGCAAAGCTCGTAGCAAATCAAAATGTATATGAATCAGCTATAAGCAGCAATAGATCCGCAATAGCTAGTAGCACAAGTCAAAAAACTAATTGGGAAAAACGATTGAAAGAGTTAGAAGAGATCCGTCATGATTTGGAGAGAAAGACTGTACCGGATAGGATATCTTCTGCTAATAGGATTTCAAAAAATGCGAATTCAGCTTACATCGAGTCAATAAAATGCTCACAATATGTAGCGGCTGATATAGGATTGCATTTTGCTACAAAAGAAGTGCATGATGGAGCCTCTCTTGAAAATGCCTTGAAGGAAATTGGTTTAGAGATGAATCGGATAAATGAAGCAATTAAAACTCTGGAAGATAACATAAATAAAATGAACGGATTGGTTAATGGTTTTAAGTTAAAAATAAAAATGACTGACAATATTATTGCTAATTTATAAGACGGTTTGCAAAGTTTTAAAAACTAAATTAAATTCATGCTATATTGCGGCTAAATGTAGCTCATGTTAAAGTTTTAGGCAGACTGTTCTGCTAGAGATAGACTCGCGAGCGAAAACAAGTGTAAATTATATTTTGCTTTCGATTACGAGTAACCAGGGGCTTGAGTTATAGGCGCAGATATATATTATCGGTTCCAATGAACAAAAACTTAAAATATCAATTGTAAATGATTGGAGGAAATAAGTGGCAAAAAGCGTACAGATGCGTAATTCGGAAAAATTGTATAATGACGGACAATACGAAGCTGCTCTTGAATGGTGCAAAAAGGAGATTGATAGAAATCCGACAAATGCAGACGCTTATTCAAATGCAGGCCGAATTTGCTTGCTATTAGGACAGTTGAAAGAAGCGGAAGAATACTTTGAAAAGGCGATTAAGCTTGATGAACAAAATGGAGAGCACTACTTTGACCTGGGAAACATTTTTTTTGGCCAAGAAAGATACGATGATGCTCTCGTAAATTATGCTCGAGCAGAACAGTTAGGATGCAGTGACGAAACAAAGCAAAAGCTATTTTACATGGTCGGGTTGCTAAACCAAGCAGAGATGAACAATACGGTCAATCAAGAAAAAAAGATGAAACAGGCACAGGCGGCATTGATCAACTTTAATAAGTCGAATTCTATTTCTACAGTAAATCCGAATAGATATGAAATTTTATTAAGCAGCATTCAAATTTACGTGGAGAGCGGAGACTTTAAAAAGGCTGAGAACAGTGCAATGCAATTGAAGTTGCTTGCGCCAAACGAATTTGGAGCATATCAGTTGCTGTTTCAAATATTGCTTCAACAGCAACTGACCGACAGAGCTGAAAGCGTTTTGGAAGAGGCCAAAAAATTCTGTCAGGATGCAACGAACAATGTGGAAGAAATTGCTTTCGATTACGCTCTTCTGTACTGCTTTATGGCAGAACAAAATCCTGAGTTGCAAAAAACATATTATAGCAAGGCAATTAAAGCTATTAATGGACTTGTAATTTCTAAAGATACGAGTTTGATAATCAAATGCAATGCTGAGATGACCATGGCGGAAATATACCTAAAAATGGATTATATAGAACAATCGATGACTTGCTCATTGTGGGTTGCAAATCTCAATGTTGCAGAAGACGAAGAATATGCAATTTTCTTTGACAAAGCTTATTATATTTTAATAGAAGGCTATCTATTAAAACAAGAATTTGAAAAGGCAACTTACTATTCGCTTAAGTTGAAAAAAAGCGACAACATATTTTATCGTCATCATGCTTATTACTCGGAAGCTTACGCTGAGATGAAGAAAAAAGACGCACCAAAAAAAGTTGTTGACGATCTATATGATCGAGCTATTGCTTACTTCGCTAATGCGATGGTTGTAAACCAGTCAGATTTTTTGGCTGTAATATATAGAACTAAAGCTTATGCTGACATGGGCAAATATGACAAAGCAGATGAAATGCGAAAAAAACTTCCTGTTGAAGCCCAACAGTCTTTAGTGGAGTACATAAATTCAAAAAGAGGAGGTGGCACACCTTGAGCGCCGCATTAAAGAAGGACATACTTCTTGATGACAGCGCGTTTGATACGGCTGTTTCTGAGTTCAGAAAACTCTCTGATGAAATGGCAAAGCTCAAGGCTGAAATTGAGGCTGCGCTTGAATCCTTGAAAAAAGGATTTGATACTCCAGCTGGTGAGAAATTTATTTCCACATACAGAGAAAGTCTCTTGAAACCGCTTAACGAGCAGGCGACGGTATTGGAGCATGTTTCACAAGTGCTTAACGAGGCAAAGACTAGCTATCAGTCTGTTTTTGAAAGTTACAAAACAATTAACACTTATATCAACAATGTTCAAATCTAAACAAGAAAGGACGGGAATGAAATGCCAAATAGCATCTTGAAAGCTGAAGACATTCAAAAGGCAATAGCAGCTACAACTAATTACCAGGCTGCTTGCGATGAGATTTACAAAAATCTTACCCAATGCATCACGGATCTTACAAACCCAGGAGCCAATTTCAATGGAGATTCTTCGGTCGGCTTTAATGCTCTCTTTGAAGAGAGCATTAAGCCAAGGCTAGATACGGAGCTCAAAACATTGACAGACGGCTTGAAAAAAATGTTGGGAGACATAGAAAAAACACTTCTTGAACAAGTTGATCCTGACCTGGGAACATCCAATAGAAATGCAGGTGGTTTGCCTATAGCAACTAAAGCCTAATTATCCTAAAAATTTCTTAGAGGCTTGCGATAGGTCTTTGCCGGAGCCAACACGTCAAAAGATATTTGGGATTTAAAGCATATCCCAAAATTAATTCCGAGGCACCGGAAAAGTCCGGTGTTGAAGCATTAACCAAAAATTATTCGGTGTATTTTCGGAATTTTGGATATGCACTTAGCTCTGTGAGTCGTAAAACTCTTTGTTTAAATTAACTTAATAGAGATATTAGCCCCCCAGCTACGCCAGGGTACCAATGGAGCAGTAGTGATCCACCCACGTGTTGGTTGATATCGCCGAAAACGCGGTATTAAGCTTTCATGGATTACCTCAAGGGGAAATCGGTGGTGATGATCTTCAATATGCCCCCAAGGTCTGCCTAAAGGGCAAGAGTTAGCCATTATAGGGTTGCTTTCAAATTATGTCTTTAGATGTGGTCGATGATTCGAACTTTGAAATGAATTTCGTCGCAATAAAGGTGAGCTCTAAAATTACTAGCTCATTGAAACTAGATTGATATTATCGCTTCAGTAACTGGTAACCCCCAGAAACGCAGGATCCGTAGCTATTTATCTAGCCCCAGGTATCCCGTGGCCGCAACATGCACCCTGGTTCAAAGACGGGAGGCCTGTTTCTCCACAGCGTTTCTGAGGTTCCCAGCTTATATGAAACGAGAGATTAAAATTCTCAAAGTGAGGAGGACATAGCAATGGCAGATATAATATTCCGCTATGATGAAATGAATGCTGCAGTATCTACCGTTAATGGTTACGCGGAATCATACAAAGCAGCTGCAGATGAGTACATCAACAAACTTAATGAAGCGATTAATGCGTGGGAAGGCGAATCAAAGATTAAGTTTTCTAACTTGATTACCGGTAGCCTAAAGACCCACATCGGGACAACGATTCCTGAAATGGTGAAGACTCTTGCTGATATACTTAAAGCTAATGCTGACCAGATGCTTGAGGCTGACCAAGCGGTTGCACAGTCCATTCCGGAGACCCTATAGAAGTACTCCAAAATCATTGGAGCTGTACTGGGTTTCCCATCTTTTCGAAGACTGCTGACGCTTTCGATGTTAAGCGCTCACAGTTGGTTGTAGAAAAGAGAGCAGTATACCTTTTCGCAAAGCTCCAGAAGGTCGATGGCATAGAAAGCCATCGACCCCAAAGGAGAGCAATGAATGAGATTGGAATATGCACTAAATGACTTAGATAAGATGATAATGTATCGAATTAAGGCGGTAGATTGTTTTGAGTACGCAAGAAGCTCGCTCAGATGGTTATGAAAAGACGGTTGTTATACTACAACTGGAAGATAAATTCAATCAAGAGCAGGTCACGGCATCCTTTAAGAAACTAGGTATTAAAAAAAATAGAGAATTTAAATCAATGGTACTAGCAGTGAACAAAACAGCTTTGGCGGAACATAGTGCAACAGTAAACCCGACTGGAAAGATCCAGCTAGGTTCAGCGGCATTAAATGTATTGGAAGCGGATGTCCCGGAGAAAAGGCAATTCACGCAAATAGCGGCAGCAACCATGAAGCAGCCAGTTTTGGCGGAGCATAGTGCAACAGTAAACCCGACTGGAAAGATCCAGGAATGTTCTGCGGCATTAAATGTATTGGAAGCGGATGTCCCGGAGAAAAGGCAATTCACGCAAATAGCAGCAACAACCATGAAGCAGCCAGTTTTGGCGGAGCATGGAGTGACAGTAAACCAGACTGGAAAGATCCAGGAAGGTTTAGCGGCATTAAATGTATTGAAAGCGGATGTCCCGGAGAAAAGGCAATTCACGCAAATAGCGACAGCAACCATGAAGCAGCCAGCTTTGGCGGAACATGGAGTGACAGTAAACCAGATTGGAAAGATCCAGGAAGGTTCAGCGTCATTAAATGTATTGAAAACGGATGTCCTGGTGAAAAGTCAATTCGCGGAAATAGCGACAGCAACCATGAAGCAGCCAGCTTTGGCGGAGCATGGCGTAACAGTAAACCTGATTGAAAAGATCCAGGCAGGTGAAGTGATTTTAAATGAATCGAAAGCAAATATCCCAGCGAAAAGGCAATTCGCGCAAATAGCGGCGGCAACCATGAAGCAGCCAGCTTTGGCGAGGCATAGCGCAACAGTAAACCTGACTGAAAAGATCCAGGCAGGTGAAGTGATATTAAATGAATCGAAAGCAAATATCCCAGCGAAAAGGCAATTTGTGGCGGTGCCTACAGGATTGAATTTTCAAGAAACCTTTGATTTTGATAAAGTGCGAGAGGATATATTTGGCGATTTACTTATTTTGAATCGTCCTTAGCCAGTTGTAAAGATTCTGGAGATGCGTTAAGTTTAAATGCAAAGACTGAAAGTGCTTTGGGTATATCCTGATATATTCTCACGGCTTGGAAAAGTTCAGCGACGAGCGTTCGCTGGACTTTTCCAACGCCTTTTTCTGCCGTAACAACTACCAGACAAATAAACGTAAATGGCTTAAACACAATGTTTGTCCGCTACATCAGCCTTGAGTTAAAGCATTGGTTTTAGGGCCTTAGTGGAGTTCTTACTGCAGAATCAATTTATACATCGTCAGCGGAGCAGACTGACTGGCTTCAAAGTCTGGTAACAGTGCGCTGGCGGAAGGCGGTAGTGAAGTGGACGAAAACTCAATTTTGATAACTTCTCGGTTTGTGTGCTCTGTCGAAAAAACAAAAATATCGGGCCACAAAATAGAATCATATGATATTGATCTTATTGTTTCAAAGGATATTATCTGCTCGGAGCTTATAGAAGCAATTGGCAAAGGCTTGAAAGAAAAGATGCTGGCAGGTTTATCAAGAGACATTGATGTAGATATTAATTCTTTTATGAGTAGCGAAATAGAGCCTGAAATCATTTTTGGCGAAAAACAGGATGACCATAAAAAAAGTGATAAACTTGAACCTGAGCAAATATATGCACTAAGCAAGTACATTTTTGATTTGTGCATACCAATTTATGAAGCTAAAACGAAAGATGATGAGTTCGAAGCGGAACCTGTACCACTATCGCTAGAACCAGTATCACCTGCAGGGATAGGCATGGGGTTTGTCAATTTCAGGGTCTTGCCAATTGACAAGAAAATGAGCATATCTGATGCTTCACAAGTGTTGCTTAAGAAAGAAACGCATGGGAACAAGACCTTATCTGAATTGGGTTTTGTTACTTCTTCTACCTTGATTTTTGATCCTACAGGTTCGCATAGAGGAGCGGCGCTTTTTCAAGATGCTGAAGTAATTGATGCATTTAAAAATGAGATTCCAAAATACAATATAAGTGACACGCCTATAAATCACATAGATAATGAGCCTATAAGGATTATACCGCCGACTGAACCACCTAAAAAAAATAGGCAGAACATAATTATGGCAATTGTTTCTCCTTTGCTAATGATGGGCGCAATGTTGATAGCTCAATCTTTCAATGGCAACAATTCGGGCGGAAGATCTTATGCTATGTACATTGTAATGGCAGTTGCTACAAGCTTTAGCATGATTATTAATCGCTTTATGCAATCATCAGAGCACAGAAAGGAAATAGATGAATGGCGAAAGCATTACGAAAGATATATAAGTGATTTATTGGAAAAGATTTTGGTTAGACGCAATAATGACGTTAGATTGTTGAAAGAACTTTATCCTGAAAAAGTGCCTAACAAGATGGACGCGCTTACTAAAGAAAGGAATTTGGTGAAACTCGCACTTGAGGTAAATGGCTTGATTTTTAGCAGAGGCCAGGCGAATCCGGATTTCTTAGCCATTCGGTTAGGAACGTCATCACCAGGAAGTCACTTGGTGCCATCTGTGTTTTCTGTATCAGGGGAGAAAAATGAAGTTGTTTTTACCACGGCGTTATATAAAAATCTTGACAATAAGCGAGGCGCTGCCTTTACAATAAGTGAGCATGGCGAAATCAAAAACTATGACGGCTATTTACCAGGATTGCCTTTCGCGATAGCTGAAAAATATGCATATTTGGATAACGCTCCTGTACTTCTTAGACTTAAGGACTGTCAAGCGCTAGGAGTAGTAATGCCGGGGGAAAATCCTGATTTTAAACCGCTCTTAGATAATATGATATTTGAGCTATGCTTTTATCATTCCCCAGATGATTTGCAGTTCGTAATTTTTTGCGAAAACACAGATGATTGGCTTACTAAACAGAGTTTTATACAGCGTTACAAACATTTGCCCCATTTCAGGGAATTGCTGGAAGACAGAGCTTTCGGCGAGATAGGAAATAAAGACAAAATTAAGGATTTATCTGCATTCGCCTTCAATAACAATGACGCTAACTTGATTTTGAATCGCTTGCTCGAATTGATAGCTGAACGAAAAAGCTCTGGTGGAGATGTCAAATATCCTCATGTAATAATGTTTTTCTTGGACGAATATGAGCTAAAACATCATCCGATAGCACAGTATCTTCCAGACGAGGATGCTCAAGAAGTCGAGTCAAACGTTGGTTTGTCATTTGTATTTTTCAAAAAGCATAAAGAGAAGTTGCCCAAATATTGCGGACAGATGATTGATGCTACGAAGGATACTCGCGACAAAAAAGTGAGATGGCGTTTATTTCCGCATGATCGTACAATAAAGTCATCTGAAGATCAATCTGCTTCAGATGCGTTATATACGTTTGTCCCAGATCCATTGCCTCCTAAAGAAGGCAATTTGGATGACGCTTCATTATACAAAAGTTACCATAGAGCTTATAAGATCATGAGTGCTTTATATTACGAACGCATCGCCCAAGGCGCGGATGTGCCCAGCAAAGTTGAGCTTTTTGACTTGGAGTCCAAAATTGATTACGGCAAGCGTAATGTGACTAAAACGCTTTCTGTTCCAATAGGCCTCAAGGCAGCTTTTGCAGAAGGTGGATCAGAAGATGAAGAACAGGCGAAAATTGTAAGACTGGATTTGCATGAAAAAGAAGATGGCCCTCATATGTTGGTCGCGGGCACTACTGGATCTGGCAAGTCGGAAACTGTATTAACATTTTTGATAAGTCTTTGCACTCACTATGCTCCAAAGCACATTAACCTGCTTTTGGTTGACATGAAGGGCGGAGGATTTATTAAAAGGCTCAAGACGGAAACGGGCATGCTGCCACATATAGCAGGCACTGTCACAGATGTGGATGGCGACGAGAACGGAACAAGTTCTGCTTACATGCTAGGAAGGTTTCTGAGGTCGATGACAGCAGAGGTCAAGCGGCGCAAAATACTTTTCAATCTATTGGAAGTGGATAGCATAGATAAGTATATCGCTACATATGAGCGTGGCGAGAAAGCCTTCCTAAAAACGCAAAAGGAGAAAACACCAGAACAAATCGCAAAAATTCAAGAGGCATTCAAACCTGAAAATGCATTGCCGCATCTAGTTGTTGTTGTCGATGAATTTACGGAGCTAATGAGATTTTCGGCTGAAAATGACAGCATTGATTTCAAGTCTCAGATAAATACATTGTTTAGAGTAGGCAGAAGTTTGGGATTTCATCTTATTCTGGTCTCGCAAAATATTCAGGGTGCCATATCTGATGAAATTGGGGTTAATGCAAAGTCAAAGCTTTGTCTGAAAGTAGCTACAAGAGAAGCGTCAGTAGGCATGATTGGCACCGATTTAGCCGCAAGTCCTCAGATGCCTGGAAATGGTCGCGCATACTTATTGGTAGGAACTGGTTCTCGATTTGAATATTTTCAGTCAGGTTTCTCGGGCGCTAGCAAGGATAAAGAAATCGCGCACCAAGTCAGAATTTTGCAAGCAGAGATGAGTGGCAAATACTCGTTGTTTTATGACTCATATGCGAATAAGAAAGATAATCCGGATACACAACTTAAATTTATGGTCGAAGAAATAGTTCGATATTGCAAGGAGAAGAATTTGACCGCGCCAAAGCAAGTATTTCTGCCTCCGCTACCTATACGCTGTTATTATGATTTTGACCAAAAGACAGTAGAATACCCAGAACAGAAGAAAAAGAAGGAAGTGAAAGCATCTTGAACGAGCTGAACTTGGTTTTGGGACTTTATGACAATCCGGAAAATCAACTGCAGCCTTATTATGAAATAAACCTCTACAGAAATAATTTGGCTATATTCGGTACTTCTATGAGCGGCAAAACCACTTTGATAAAAACAATTCTTGTGAGACTGCATCAAATTGCGAAAACAGAGGACGTAAAAGATGCTGTTTACATCCTGGACTTTAGCCGCGGTCTTGATGAATTTAAAAACATGCCGTTTGTAGCGAGCTATTGCTTGTCCGATAATGAGGACAACATACGGATATTGTTCAAAACACTTGAAGAAAGGCTCAAATCCAATAGTGATAAGCTAGGCGAAAAAATCTTTATAGATTCTGACGCTCCGCCTATCCATGTTACTTTAATCATTGATGGAATTAACTTGTTTCTGGCAGAAGAACATTATAATGTTTATCACGAAAAGTTGTTAAAATTGGCTCGTGAGGGGATATCGAAGGGAATAGATATCATTTTTACTGCAAGCGAGCCTTCTGGTTTAGTAAATAAACTTTTGCCGTCTTTCAATCGCTTGATTGCTTTTGATTTACCTAAGGATAAATATATGGATGTATTTTCAGTTAAAGTTGAGAAGCCTTTAGTTACACCGGGTCGAGGATTAGCTAACATTGATGGCAAGGTTTACGAGTTTCAGTCGTTCTTGCCTCATGTTGAAGAGAGCGACAAGGATTTGGTTGAGAAAGTCAATGGTGATATGAGCGCCGTCGATTGGCTGAAAGAATGCAAAATTACAACTCTTCCAGACGTCCTAAAACCAGATAACGCTTTGGTTACTGGCGCAGAAAGCAAGGATGGAGCTTACGAAAATGGAGTGCTTGTTGGACTGGACTACTACTCGCACAAACGGGTTGTTTTGCCGCCGCTCAACAAAGCTCAATCAATAGCTATATACGGCAAGAAAAATTACGGGCAAGATAATCTGCTTAAATTAATTGTTAACAACGCGTTAGGAACAGAAGATGTTAAATTTGTATTTTGGGAAGATGGTCGCAAGGCTTCGGCAGATATCATTGAATACATTAGAAGCGCAGGAAAATCGGTAGAAGTTGTAGAAAAAAAGGTCGATTTTGTGAGAGCAATTCGGGAGGTTCAAGAATGAGCATGAATGATGCTTCCTATTACGACCAGGACGCTCATGATGGTGCGCCGACCTTTGATATATTGCTAGAGGAAGAAAATGACACTGAGGATGAAGATCTGCTAGAGGATAACGTAGAAGACGAAATAGTTTTAGAGACCGTGGATGAATCTTCTGGAGAAGACAATGATGATTTCGCAAGTGAAGATCCAAAACCGTTTACCGGAGCTGATTTTGCTAGTTCTGAAGCAATCTTGCCTTTAAGCGAGAGCGTTGCAACTGCGCTCGTGGCAGAGGAACCAAAAACGAGAGACAAAAGTTCGTTTACGGTTTTTGTTGTTCAAAGCCGATTGTTTTACCAAGAAAACAGCGAGGTAAGTGATAATCTTATCCAAGAAGTGGCATGGATGATAAGCAATGCCGAAGCTTTAAATATCCTTTTTATTTTTCCGGATGTGCAACGAATTTCTGATAGTTTTGAGCGAAGAGTTTTTAATGACAGTGTTTACAATGCCTTTTTACTAGACGACATTTTGAGGTTTGTAAAGGATAAAGGTAGCTCAAGCGTATTTGGCAAAGAAGACATTGAAGAATTAAAAGAGAAATATGGGCCATGCATTCTTGGAGATGGTTTCTATTTTGATATAGAGAAGGATGACTTGTGCAAATTAAAGTTCATAAAGGCGAGCGAAGCATAAGAGGTGATCAAAAGTATGACGCTTGATACCAGAGAATTTGACAAGTTTATTGAAATCAAGCCAAAATTGATTTCAAAATACGAAGCATTAAGCGAAAAATATGACGAGATCATTTCGACACTGCTCAATTCATGGAAAGGAGAAGGAGCTGAAGCTTTCAAGGAAGACGCTCGCAAGGTTAAATCTAATATTGTTGGAATTCAGGATATTCTGCAAACAATGTGCAATACACTTGTTGATTCACGCGATATTTTTGGCGAATGCGACACTTCCTTGGGAGAGGCGAATCGAAACGCTATGTCATAGATAGTTCTAAAAAGCCGTCTCTTTTGAGGCGGCTTTTTGCATATAATTAGGATTCAAATTATTCTCACACTAGTTTCTACGTCGACAAAATAGATGTCATTATCCTTTTTTACTAAAGCTAAATCAGCTCCAATTGGAAGATTGACTAATCTTGCGACAGCAGGTTCAATATCAATTACGGTTTCAAAAGTAACAAGGCTTAGGTTGTTATCGTCAGCCAAGAATTCCTCGGTATCAATGTCTGAAAGAAAAGTCCAACCTGTATCTATTGGAGCATTAGGTTCAGAGCGAGTGCACCATAGAACATTACCTTTTTTGTTGATTATGTTATTGGAAGTTACAGCAAGTCCATATTTTGTTTTCATAGATGACTCCTGTCTATAGTTGCATTTGAGAAATGTTATTCCACAATTAGGGTGGAAATCCTTGACTGGCTAGGAGGATTTCCGCAAACTATTCTCATCAAATAACCAATGTTATGACGCATGTTTTTAAAATTTTTCCAATGCTTATCTACATATATGGTTGATATTTGGAAAATATTCTGATTCATTTTTGGAAATTTGGAAATCAATCATAGATAAACTTTTAAAAAAGAAAACATTTGCCATATGCTCTGCACGTTCAAACGCATGGCTTAGTTTGTTTCTGGGAGTTAAGGGTGATTTATGGCACATAAAAATAATGTTGTTATTTGGTTGCATCTCAATTCATTTTTTGGATTTTGGTAAATTATAGATGAAACCTTTCAAGAAAGGAAACATTAGCTCGATGATCGGACGCGATTCATACGCATGGCTACTGTTTGTTATTTTATGCTCTGGGCGATAATTATTAGCATTCTGGAAATGACGTATAAAATTCGGCTCGCTTAATAATCCTTTCTCATACAATTGTCTGTCATACCTTATTTCATAACCGGTTCGATGCCCCATCTGAAAATTGTTTTTAGTTATTTCTCTTCCAGCCATATCTAATTGAACGTCAAGATCTGGGTTGTAATATTTGTTCCACACTGTGTCCCTTTGCCCTTTAGCATAAGGGGGTCTTTTATTTGATGGAGCATATTTAAGAATTTTGCCTTTGACTTTATCGGCTTTTATCTTCATGTACCATTTGCCCAATCCAGCAGTAATTGCGGCCGTCAGTGCACCAGTTGCACTTCCGATTAAAAAGCCATTAATCGCGTCACTAAATGTTCCAGAGCTTAAGCCGTCATCTATAGCGTCGCTTATGCCTCCAGATAACCCCCGCGTAGCTATAAATAGTGGTACATTTGCGAGAGATGTAAACCCTGACAGAAGCGCTCCAGACAATGCCAATATCCCTCCATTCATGAAGCCATCGGCTGCCCCTTGAAATACGCCTTGCAAACCACCTCTAATTGCGCCTATTGCCGCACCTATTACAGAGCTCACTGCAAACGATGTAGCCGTGCCGATAAGATAGCCAGCTCTAGTTGCTGATAAAACTGTTGCTATTGAATGTGCGGTTGCGCTAGTAACTAAGGTAGCTGCATGCACAGCGCTAATAGAAATGAGTGCGTAGCCTATAGCCGCAAATGCAACACCAATTATGATTCGCGATATTATTGGGTGATTATTATAGAAATCTACTATGCCTTGCCAAGCGTTGACAAATTTTTCTTTTATTGAACTCCAGCTCCAGCTACTTATAATCTCTTCCCACCAGTTTTTTTGACCAACTGCGGTTGGCCTTGCCCAAGGATTAATACTAAAGAATTTCTCTTGATTCTGAGAAACATTTCTTGCAACAGACAAATCAGTCAAGACAGTTGTTTCCTCAAAATCATCTATATGCTTAATTGATTGTTGCAAAGAAGCCTTTTTTGATTCCTCTTTTTTTATTCGCTCATCAATTGAGCTTATTGCATTTGAAATGTGCCCTTGCACACCGCCAGGCAATGATGAAAGCTTCTTGTTAACAGAAGACAATGATTTAATGGTTTCGGATATAGATTTATTTAAGTTTGTTAACGTTCCATTAAGCATAGATACAGACACTTGGCCACTTGCAAATATTTCAATGCGCATGCTAACCTCCTTTTGAAAATTAGGGAGTGTTTCAGCTAGGAACAAATACCGGATATTATCAGTAGAATTTTTGGCGAAATATGGCGCAAAAAAACTAATGCTGTTATATTTATGATCGGTTTGATTTAGAACGTTAGCGGGAACGGCCCGACCGGGTTCTGAAGCGGACAACGATAAGAAATTCCACATGTAAGCGTCATCAATATATTTGGAATGTAACCCAATCTATTTTCCGACATTAAAAATGAAACCTTTCAAAAAAGGAAACATTTGCTCAATGATTGGACGCGACTCAAACAGATGAGATAGGTTTGTAGCGGCTGTTTGAGGTTGATAACGGTTTGGATTTTGAAAGCGCTTTACAAACTCTTCAACAGTTATCAATCCTTTTTTAAGCAATTCTTTTTCCCATTTTAATTCATAACCAGTTTTGTGGCCCATATGAAATCCTTTTTTGATTAATTCTTTGCCGCCTATGTCTAACTGAATTTCGAGGTCAGGGTCGTAATACTTGTTCCATACTGTGTCCCTTTGACCTTTACCATAAGGGGGTCTGTTTTTTGTTTCAGCATATTTAATAAATTGATCTTTGACTTTATCGGCTTTAATTTTCATGTACAATTTGCCAAATCCAGCAAAAGCAGCGCTAACCAATACGCCTGTTACACTTCCAATTACAAAGCCATTAATCGCGGCACTAAATGTTCCAGAACTTAAGCCGCTGTCTATAGCGCCGCTTATGCCTCCAGATAACCCGCCAGTAGCTATAAATAGTGGTACGCTTGCGAGAGATGTAAACCCTGACAGAAGCGCTGCAGACATTGCTAATATTCCGGCATTCATGAAGCCATCAGCCGCCCCTTGAATTGCGCCTTGCCAACCACCTTTGACTGCGCCTATTGCTGCCCCTATTACAGAGCCTGTTGCGAGCGATATACCTGCCCCGATAGAATAAGCGTGTATAGCTGTAGTTAAAGCGTGTGTTACTGTTATTAAGGTTGCTTTAGTAGCTAATAATGATGCAGCCACTGTGCTTATAGAAACGATAGCGAGTCCTGCAGCCACAAATGCAACACCAATTACAATTCGAGATATTATTGGGTGATTATTATAGAAATCTACTATGCCTTGCCAAGCGCTTGCAAATTTTTCTTTTATTGAACTCCAGCTCCAGCTGCTTATAAACTCTTCCCACCAGCTTTTTTGCTCAACTGCATTTGGCCTTGCCCAAGGATTAATACTAAAGAATTTTTCTTGATTCTGAGAAACGTTTTTTGCAACAGACAAATCAGTCAAGGCAGCTGTTTCCTCAAAATCATCTATATGCTTAATTAATTGTTGCAAAGATGCCTTTTTTGATTCCTCTTTTTTTATTCGCTCATCAATCGAGCTTATTGCATTTGAAATGTGCCCTTGCACACCGCCAGGCAGTGATGAAAGCTTCTTGTTAACGGAAGACAATGATTTAATTGTTTCGGATATCGATTTATCTAAGTTTGTTAACGTTCCATTAAGTATCGATACCGACACTTGGCCGCTTGCAAATATTTCTATGCTCATGCTAACCTCCTTTTGAGCTGAATTAGTGAGTGATTCGACAGCTAGGGTCATACCTCAAATCTAAAATGAGTTTGTAGTGGCTTTCAGCGCGATAATGGTTTAAATTTCGATATCGCTTAATAAATTCCTCGAAACTTATCAAGGGTTTAATTCAAGAAAATTAGCTGGATTCTGAGAAATATCTCTAGCTACCGATAAAAAGAGATTGTTGTTTCCTCAAGATCATTTATGTACTTAACTGATTGATTTTTATACGCTCATCAATTGAGCTCGCCACATTTGAAATATGACCTTACACACCACCGAGTAATGTGTAGACAGCCATTCCTGCAGTTTTATCAATCTCACAAGCCTTCAAGCTTTAGATATCTTTTGAGGATATTTTACCACACTGCGAATGGAATTGCAAGTGTTATCATTAAGAATTACAATTAAAAATGGTTTTGAGATAATGAAAGCAGTGATGCTTTGATACAAATGCATAAATATTTGACCAAAAAAACAACAAGCAATGTCTAACGTTGCGAGATTATAGAGAATACAAGGAGAATGTGTCGAAACAAAGCTGATTGTTGATCGATTGCTCATAGATATGCCTAGTTAGCTTAGCGTGTAAGAGACATGGTTTCTCGTGAATAGCCTAAGGTGAAAAGCCCGAATGACAAGCAAAAGTCGAGGTACATTAGCCATAATTCAGGTTGTAGTCAGCGCCGAGTACAAACCGATTTGAAATGCAACCTTTGATGTCCGCTCTGCCCTTCGCAGTCTCAAACTTGATTTTTGCAATATCTTCCTCCGTCTGTTTGCCGCGTTCTTCAGTGCGGATGGCGTTAGCACATTGGCCTCGGCTGTGTATTTCACAGAGGATGGCGATCTACACTTTCAATGGCATTGATTACGATCCAATAATGATCTCAGCCCTTATCCTCAAGCGCATAAAGGATTACGCCGAGGAGCAGGGGCATGAAGTCAAGGATGTTGTTATCGCTTGCCCAGCCTATTTCGGCAACGAAGAGAGAGAGGCTACAAAACAGGCGGGCATAATCGCCGGGTTTAACGTTATTAACATTGTCAATGAGCCTACTGCGGCTGCGCTCTACTATTGCAGCCATGAGTTAAACGAAAGCCGCAAGATACTGGTTTTCGACCTTGGCGGAGGAGCGTTTGACCTAACCCTGATCGACTTTAGCGTCGATGAAAACGGCAAATCCATCATCGAAATCATAGCATCCAATGGAAATGACCGCTTGGGCGGAATCGATTGGGACGCTGTTTTGAATGATTACATGTTTGAAGTGTACGCTGACGGAAGCGCAGTTCTAGTCGAAGACATAGCTCGCGAGATTAAGCAAAGGATCTGGGCTAAAGCTGAAGATGTCAAAAAAAGTCTTTCATTATTGCAGACTAAAAACATAACCATTGCGGCGGCTGGGGAATCTGCTCGCATAACTTTGACGAGAGATGAGTTCGAGAGGCAAACCACGCATTTAGTGATAATAACGACTCGATTAGTGAATGAAGTCTTGGAGACTGCTGGAGTCAAGGCGGAAGAAGTGGGTATAGTTCTTCTAGTCGGAGGCTCGACACTGATGCCTATGATCAGGAGTGCTGTTGAGGCCATCTTCCCAGGAAGAATACGCGTTGAACAGCCTGATTTGGCTGTGGCGAAAGGCGCGGCGCTGTCGGCGGCTGTTGAGTGGAGAGAACGCGAAGAGAAAAATGTAGTGATGGCAAAGAGCGAATACATATATTGTTAAGCATACAGAGATTAAAATCGAGCGCACCTTTAGCGAGGACACGGGTCTAGCGTCGCAAACTCAGATTGGGCGCGAATCGAAAGCGATTCGCGCTTTTTTGATACCCATGAGGGGCCAGCGCCTCTGCGCCCCTCGCGGATGATAATCTAGAATGGATTCTCGATTGACATTGAGAATAAATGCTGCTATAATATAAAGCAGTTACTTTCGCTCTCCAAGAGCCATTGCGATTCTATCGCCAGCGGTAGTGTTGGTTGCTTGGGGGCAAGAGGGGGTATTGATATGGCGGTTTACGGCATTGACCTAGGTACCACCTACTCTGTCATCGCAACGCTAGGCGCAAACAACTTGCCAGAGGTCATAGAAAACTATGCGGATGGCGGCTACACATTGGCCTCGGCTGTGTATTTCGCAAAGGATGGCGATACGGTAGTCGGCAAGGTTGCCAAGAACCAGGCAGAGATCGAGCCAGAGAGGGTTATCCAGTACGTCAAGCAAGAAATCGGAAAAAAAGATCCTCGCATCTACACTTTCAATGGCATTGATTACGATCCAATAAGGATCTCGGCCCTTATCCTCAAGCGCATAAAGGAATACGCCGAGGAGCAGGGGCATGAAGTCAAGGATGTTGTTATCACTTGCCCAGCCTGTTTCGGCAACGAAGAGAGAGAGGCTACAAGACAGGCGGGAATAATCGCCGGGTTTAATGTTCTTAACATTGTCAATGACTCCACGGCA
>JAISWZ010000404.1 GCA_031270945.1 Clostridiales bacterium
ATGGCTAACGTAATGCGTGAAAATCGATGTGTTTTTTCGACTTATATTTTTAATTTTTCAGCGCCTCTTTTTAATTTTATGCTATGTAAATTTCAAACCGGTTGTGGTACACTGTTTTAACACGGAATTTGAGGAGTGGACAAAGCCTTGCGCAGTTTTGGCTTTATGAAAGCAGTGGCATGGCTGTCTTTAGGGCCGCCTGGGGCTCAGGGCATGCCAGCGTCTCAACCTTTGCGCCCCTGGGGATCGAGGCATGTTGCATCACTGCTTTGCCCCCTGGGGCTCAGGGCATGCCAGCATCTCAACCTTTGCGCCCCTGGGGTTCGAGGCATGTTGCATCACTGCTTTGCCCCCTGGCGCTCAGGGCATGCAAGCATCTCAACCTTTGCGCCCCTGGGCTCAGCGCGAAAAGCAAATTACAGAGCCCCAATTGGGATATGATACAATGACTTAGCATCCAAAGTAAATGCGCAAATGGCGAAAACGCAAGCTTTTTGGGATATGATCTTAATCCCGCTCGGCTTTCTTTTACATCAGAATTTCTTTCGGCAGGGCCAGGTTTGCCCCAAGCCCTGCCCGATCTTGAACTTATATTAAAGATTATAAATTAAGGCTCTTAAATTAAAATTTGAAATTTTACCCGACTTTCGCCACGCCCCTCCGTATCTTACAACGTTATCCCGTTCTTAAATATGGCGATTTCCCTATACCCGTTTCGCTCATTTCGAGTGAGCTTTCCCTCTGCCGTTTCAAGGCATAGCCGCCAAAGCGCGGCCTCGGCCTCATCAAAGGACGAGCCTGACAAAAGCATTCCAGCGTCAAAGTCTATCCAGCTCGGCTTGCGTTTTGCCAAGCCGCTGTTTGTGGCGATCTTCACTACAGGCACAGGAGAGCCCAAAGGGGTGCCCCTGCCAGTGGTAAAGAGTATCATGTGCGCCCCAGCCGCCGCTAGAGCGGTAGAAGCCACTATGTCGTTTCCGGGGCCTTGAAGCAGGTTCAGGCCTTTCCCGGATAATTGCTGGCCGTACTGCAGAACACCCCGCACAGGGCTTTCTCCGCCTTTCTGGACGCATCCCAGAGACTTCTCTTCTAAAGTTGTGATTCCGCCAGCTTTGTTGCCAGGGGACGGGTTTTCCCCAACTTCCTGGCCGTGGGACAGAAAATAGGTCTTGAAGCCGTTTACAAGCTCAACGGTCGCGTCAAAGGTCGCTCTGCTGTCGCACCTGTCCATCAGCAGTTGCTCAGCGCCAAACATTTCAGGCACTTCAGTCAGAATGGCAGCGCCTCCGTAAGACACAAGAGAGTCAGATATCCGCCCCGCCAGGGGATTTGCTGTTATCCCTGAAAAAGCGTCCGAGCCGCCGCACTTAAGACCAAAGACAAGCATGCCGATGTCTAGAGGGAGCCTTCTATAGCTCGCAGCATATTTGCCTAGTTCATCAACCAGCGCCAGGCCTTCCTGGATCTCGTCAGGCGAGTCCTGAGCCACCAGAAACTTGATCCGATCCGTGTCATAATCGCCTAACAGCTTCTTGAAATCTTCAACCGTGTTGTTCTCGCACCCTAACCCTACCACAAGTATTCCTGCGGCGTTTGGATGCTTTGCCAACCCCGCAAGCGCAAGCCTCGTGTTCTCGTGGTCTTCTCCCAGCTGGGAGCAACCGTAAGGATGAGGAAAGGCATATACGCCATCCACGATCCCCTTAAGCCTTTTGCTCGCTTCTTCCGCTATCTTTTCTGATATTTTGCTGACGCAGCCTACCGTGTTTATTATCCAGATTTCGTTTCTGATCCCGGCCTTCTTGTCCGGCCTCAGGTATCCCATAAATGAGCCGCTTTCAGGCTTTCGCAACGTTACAGGAGCTGGCTTATACGAGTACTCCAACAGCCCTTTCAGGTTTGTTGAAGCGTTGTGTGAATGCACGTGAGCGCCAGCCTTTATGTCCCTTGAAGCTTGCCCTATGGGAAACCCATACTTGATTATTAGGGCGCCAGCCGGAATGTCGCGCAGAGCTATCTTATGCCCTGCCGGAACCGCCTCCAAAGCGATTGCGCCAAAGGCCTCCGAGCCTGGCGACATATCCGAAACCGTAACGGCTACATTGTCTTTTTCGTTGATCTTTAAAGCGTTCGCAGCATTCATCGCATCCTCCTATATCAAAAAGACAAATATCTTTAAAAATAAAATTATCTTTTGACTTGTTTTGGCCCCTTCTTTTTAGCATCTAGCAAAAGCATCAAAAAGCTTGCAAAACATATTTAAACAAAAAATTATCTTTTAACTTATTTTAATCAGGTATAAAATTAGAAAAGCCTGTCTATAATAAAAATGTCAAAAGTGCAGCGCCGCCGTGATCTGCAAATTTCCCGGATTGCATGACGAATCGGCATAGCTTGCCTTTATATTATCATATCCAGGCATGGCTGGCAAATGAGAAAGGCAATTAACCAGGACACGATGCATAAGATCTTTGTATGCTGGCATAAACATCTTGCCGGCAGAACCGTTTTCCGCGCCAAGGCGCGAGGAAACGGCCCTTGCTTGGGAGAGAGAAAACCCCGGCATATCACGAAAGGGGAAATGCAAAGTGAAAGAATTCGCGTCCATTCAGCTCAATAAACAAGCCAGCGTTCCCGTTTACCGCCAGCTGGGAGACGCCTTCTGCCGCTTGATAGCGGAGGGTGTGCTGGAGCCCCACAGAAAGCTCCCGCCTATCAGAAAAATGGCAAACGGGCTTAGAATCAACAATGACACAGTCATAAACGCCTATAAGTACCTGGAGAGCAAAGGCGCGGTCTACTCTGTCATTGGATCAGGAACATACGTAAGCGAAAGTCTCCAGGCGGAAAAAGACGAAGGGCAAAATTGCATCAACTTTGCTGATCCCTTCCCCTCCAAGGATCTGTTCCCTTTAGCCCAGTGGAAGGAAGGGTTCGCCCACGCGCTTGATTCCAGCAAAGGATCAGCGTTCACCTGCGGAGACTCCCAAGGCGACAAGAACCTGAGGGAAGCCTTGGCGCTAAAGCTTGGGGAAAGAGGAATCATCTCGTCTGGAGATTGCCTTCAAGTGATAGCAGGGCACCAGAACTGCGCTGACATAGTTTCCAGATGGCTCAGCTTTGGCGACTGGGCTTTTGTAGAGAAGCCAGGACCCTTTGCCATGTCTTCCGTGTTCGCCTCAAAAGGCATTCATGTCGAAGGAATAGAGATGGAATCAGATGGCATATCAATTGATTGCCTGGCATCGATGATAGAAGAAAAAAAGCCTAAACTGGTTTGCGTCTCTAGCCATTACCAGCAGCCTACAGGCGCATGCCTTTCAATGGAGAAGAAAAGAAAGCTCCTTGATCTGGCGCTTGAGCACAAGTTTTACATATTGGAAGACGACAGCTTGGGTGAGCTGGCGAAGAATAGGCAGAAAAGCCTCAAAGCCATGGATCCGGCCAACATAGTAATACACATGGAGTCATTCGCAAGGCTCTGCGGAGTCAGGATAGGGTTCATGACTCTCCTGGGAAAAAGACAGTCCCCTAGAAACGCAGCGGAATCCCTTCCGGCTGGCATCATCCAAAAAGCGTTCGCCCATTTCGTCCAGTCAGGCGGGCTTGAAGAGGCCAGCGCCATGCTGGGGTCTGCGTGCGCGGAGCGCATGCAAACAGCAGAAGCGGCGATAGACGAATGCCTGCCCAACTCCTGCTACCTAAAGCCAAAAAACGGCGCGACTTTATGGCTTTCCCTTGGACTTAGAGACCCCCAAGCCTTTTACCTCAGGCTGGCCAAAAGAGGCGTCATAGTAGTCCCAGGCTCGGTCTATTCATGGGATGACAGCTTCATCTGCCTTAACATAGCCGGGGTCGGCAAAGGAGAGCTGGTTGAGGGCATTAAAGCGATAGCTGAAGAAGTGGCAAGATTTGGAACGGCGCAGGGATAGCGGTTTAAAGATAATTATTTTGGATTTAAAGATCTGGACAACAAATAAACCAAGCAATCATATATCAAGGCATTGCAAAAAGTGCAAGCACGCCTCCGCGTGTTTGCCTTGTTGCCGCTTTTTCGGACAAGCGCAGGCTTGAAATTATTATAAATTTTCATCGTCGCAACTTTTTATTTTCGAAACAGGTATTAAATCCTATTTTTTCGGCGAGGATAAAGCTCGCGAGCATCAGTTAATTTATGGTATGCTGCCAGAAATGTTAAAGCATTACTAGATTGTAAACGATATATATATTGACAGCGGCAAGGTATTTATGAGCGCTAATAATGACTCGGACACTTTAGCGCCTGCGCTCCAGAACGCCAAAAGCGCTCTTAATCTTTGCCGAACTTTAAAACATGCATCTCGCATGTTACCGTAAAAATGACCTCACAAAAATTTCATAAAGTTTTAAACGCGAAAGATTGGCTTAATATCAAGGA
>JAISWZ010000476.1 GCA_031270945.1 Clostridiales bacterium
AATGTACGTGTCGACGCTGACTTTCCCGCAAACGGCAATCATGATGTAGGGATGCTCCTTTTTCTCAAGAGCATATCCCCTGCCGGGGTTGCTGTCCACGAACTCCTGGGCTTTAGCCAAGGAGAAGACCGAAAGCGTCTCTGTCTTTGAATTGTTCATCAGCCAGCTGGTGCCGACGGCTGCGGAAGATTTAATTTTATAGAGGGTTTCCATTATGTTCGAAGGGTTTGCTTTGTTCAGAAGGGCATCGATGTCAACGCCCGCAAGCGCACACAATATGCCCAGCGGGCTGTTCCCAAAATCCGAAACAACCCTGGCAGTCGCTTCTGCGCCCTACTCGCCGCTGAAATTATCCAACTCGTTAACTGGAGACATATTGTGCCCTTCTTCCTTCTTTCTGGCCATATAAGCCTGAATATTAAACATATACAAGCATTATATAGCAAGCTACTGAAAAAGTCAACAATTAGGGCGATCAAACCATCAAACTTGTGGGCCGCAACGCCTCCAAAATCTCCTTCTCGCGTCTGCTCAGGATCGCAAACACGGAGAAGAGCGTGAATGTTCTGAAAAAGGCTTACGGCCTCACGGACGCGCAGATTTGTCTGTGCTTGGACAATGACGAGGCAGGATCGGCTTTCGTGGGCAGAAACCCGCAACGGAAAAATTTGAGTGTCAAAGATAATTATTTGTTGACTTATCTCTCTGAAATACTGCTTTAGTAAAAGCTACAAGATCGTTAAAATGCAAATGACTAGTTTTTCGCCAAAGGAAAGCATACGACATTCGATGAGCAAGCTATCAAAGAAAATGGTGTGGAATAATGTCGAGATTGTGACTTCGAAGCTTGTGGTTTTTAATGGACATTTGCAATATACTATAAGGGACGCAAGTAACGAAGGAAGATCAGGTGCTAACACTAGCGGAATCATATAATTACTTAATTGCCTTTCATGAGCAAGCTGTCAAAGCAATATGCGTAGAATAATGTCGAGATTGCGTATACGAAACTTGTGGACTTTATTTGCCATCTGCAATATACTATAAGGAACGTAAGGAACGTAAGGAACGTAAGAACGTAAGGAACGCAAGGAACGCAAGGAACGAAGAATGATCAGACGCAAATACTACTTAGAGCACATCACAAAATTAATTTTATGCCTTGTGAAAGTTACGCGTAGAAGCATTGCGGTGACTTTCACTGCGCTACTGCAGTAGGTGGAGCAACATTCGGCTGCTCTCCTTCGCTGCAGGCCCATGTTTCGGGCCAGTCTTGGTGTAGGCTCGGTTCATACCCGGCTTTGCAAAGTGTGGGCGGCCTTCCCGCTTCCGTTTTTACGGCCATCCCTGTCAATTCAGGGTCCCCGGACTAACTATGAGAGCTTTGTAATCTTGTGGAGGCTCTTCACAGCTCGCATCTCAGCGACTGCTATTGCCCCTTACTCAAGGGGCTTCCTCAAATTTAGATCATCCTCATTTAGCGGCTGGCATTCTCCAAACGTCGTGCGGGTGCGCATTCCATCAACGCATCCGCTGGAGACATGACAAGTCGGGCCTCCAGTAGCGTGACTTCTGTTGTGTCATAATGTCATGGGCCCCATTATACCCTGCATCGAGCTGTCCTTTTGACAGTGTTGCCGTCATCCTCATGTGTAGCGAAGCGCTTTTTATCCTTACGCACCTGGAGGCTACGGAGGTTCTCGCCTCCCCTTGTGCAACGCGGCCAGTTTCAGCCTCATGCGGCTGTCCCTAGTTCAGTTTACATTGTTAGGTCAGTCGCAGGATAATAGGTTGTGGCTTTTTGCCACTTTGACGTTTTTACCTACCCCTTGCTTAAGGGGGAATCTACCCAGCCCCGCAAGCGGTCAGGTTCGACCACAGGAATTTTGGGATATGCACTTAGTTGCGCATTATGTGATTCCACCGCAATAACGCAAAAAACGTTTTAAGACAACATTCGGTTCAGCTTAACAGGACTTGTGCTATAGTTGTTTTAGCGTTAAAGGCAGGGATTGTTTTAGTGGAATCATTATATTGATTAACACAGCGCTTTTCATCTTTCTATGAAAGGAGATCTTTGCAAATGCCTAAAGTTTGGGATTTGCAATAATACATTCAAATGGATAATGTTGGGAAGATCAACAAAATTGAAGAGATCAAAGATCTCGACTTGGAACCAATGTTTGGTGAGCATCTCCCAGTTCGTAATATTGAAAAAGAGCTGATGGAAACTTACTTAAAAACCCCATTGAGCGAGGATGCAAAATATTTTCAGAAGAAATTTATTGAAAGCAGAGCAACTGATTCGGTGAATGGATTTGGAGCGTATTACAAAGATGAGTTCAGGAATGATTATGAGTGGGGTTCGATCATATCTTACTTTGTAATATGCCCGACCAACTTAGGAACTTCTGCAGCATTGAACCTTACATCCTCAAATCGCACTTCAAAAGGATGTGAGGCGCTTATAAGGTACGAAAACAACAATCCGCCTGAGCTTTGGATATATGACTGGAGTCTCGCACGGCCTTTCATGAATTTGCGCTTGTCTTTTGAGGCGTTGAGCGATTATTTCACGACAATACAGGTAGGGGAATTGCACGGGCAACAAGCTATTTACATTCAGCTTACAACGTCGACCAATGATGGCACAAATTGGAGCAATTTGGTAGGCTTGACAAATTACAGCGCATTAACTGTGGATTTGATATACGAATCTCAATATATAGCTTCAACGTCTATACAAAAAAGTGGCATAGTTGGAAGCTGGGGGCCAATCCTAGAGCCGGTCCAAAGTTCATATACCTCTATGAATTTTGTGGGATTCAGAAGTATTGCTCTTGCTAAAAAGGATTCTAGCGAAGGTTGGTCGACTCCAACGTCATTGATCAAATCGCAAAGTAATTTTGTCACTGACAATACTAAATTGGCTACTATTGTTTTTGATTACAACTCTAATTATGTATTCCGAGCTGTCCCATCAGTTTGAAAAATTAAAGTAGCGTCTGCGCAGTGTTGGTATTCGACGCGAGGAAATGCCGTACCTCGAGTAAATGAATCTGAGAACATCGTTAACTGAGTAAACAATAATTCTAAACAAGTGCGCATGCTCCTGCAGGTATGGCTTTTCGGTTATCGAGCGATTCCTTTGGCGCAAGTTCGCTGCGGCCACGTGATGGTATAGATAATACTACACTGGTTATAACGCGCCTTATACCTAGAGGTATAAGGCGCGGGAAAGCCGCACGGTTAAGCATCGTCATGCCTTTGGCGATTTGCCCTTGGACATTGTGCAAATGACCCCGCGTTTTTTCGGAATTTTGGGAGGAGAGTAGGTCAGGGGACTTACGCAACCCTTCCCCCTTCAACTTGGCTTCTAGCCTACTAACCAGCATCCGCCTTCTTTCAATCAATGGATTTTCATCCTATATGGAGGGCGGTCGGTTTGGCAGCGCCTCAGGCCAGCGGTTGCAGCCTAGCGCTGACTATTTGCCATTTGTTGGTTTGGCTCCATTTCCAGCATGCGGTGCCTGGGCAAGTCAGCCCCCTTCAGCTTGCAAGTGAACCGCACAATTTCCCCTTTATGCACTATAGGCTCACTAACTTTAACGAATTGCAGCGTGAGAATGTGTTCTTCATGGCATCATTAACCTAGCGGTTGCTCCAGTATAGGCGTCCAGACATCCCTACATTGTCTTGTGCGCTTTCCACCCACCAGTTGCCCGGGACGCAGGGCACATAGGAATACCCTAAGAGGAGGGGGACATCCGACTTACGAATATTATTCAAGCGACTTTCGCGTCGAAGTACGCACTAAGTCTCTAGCAGAAAGGAGATAAATGCAATTCCTGACATTTAGGGATTTGCACTGGCTATTCAATTATGGATAATTTCATAAACAACAAATTACTGCCATTGGATCCGATTTCAGGCAAGGTCGTACCTATTCGGAATGTCGAAAAGGAGATAAAAGCAAGATATGCAAACAGACCGTTGGACGATGCCACGAAAGCCTTCCAGGTTGCGTTTGAAGAACGCAGAAAAGTGAAAGCTTCCTCTACCATTGATGGATATGGCGCGTTTTATGATGAGTCTTACAAAAATTCATTTGTTTACGGTTCTAATTTAGCTTCAGCAATCGTATTTCCAGCTAGGTCGGGTATTAATGCCGAATTGAACCTTGCGTGCACAAATCGCACAGCGAAAGGATGCGAAGTGCTCATAAGGTACAAAGGAGGAAACAATCCGCCTGAGCTTTCTGTTTATGACTGGGGCAAAACGAGGCCTGATTTTGTATTAAACCTGCCATACGAGGATCTGGCTGACTATATATTTCCGATAGTAGTCGACCCTAGCGGCATGTCTTTGCCTTGTATTTTTTTTGGGTCAGCCACTGAATATGTAGACAGTGTTACTTGGCGCAATATTGTCACGTTATCAAATCAAAGCACCAGCACTTGGGATGTGATTTATCAAGCGGAGTACCCGTCAACAGTAGCTGAACAAAAGGATGATTATTTAGGGAGCTGGGCTGCAATTATTGAGCCTCTCCAAAACTCATATTCCGGTTTGGGTTTTCTAGGATTTAGTAGTATCGTGCTTCAAACTTCTAGTTCAATAGGAACATGGACCGGATGGAATTCCTTGTTAGATTCTGAAAGTGTTTTTCTCACTGGTCCTCCCAATAAAATTTTGCCGTATTTTTTTGTACCGAATTCTCAGTTCATATTCCGCAGTCCGCTATTATTCTGAGTTGGCGAAAAGCCCGCTTTGAATTTTCCGCATATGCTCAAACGATCACAACTAATGATTAAGAGCCTGTTTAAAATCTCTAATCTTGAGAACGAAAGAGCAGATTGCAACGAACAGTTCGTATTTTTGCGGAATTTTTGGCCTTTGCATTAATGCTTAATGATGTATAATGTATAGTTTACAAACCCGCTTTAATCCGTTATTATTTAGGCTGTTCAAAGCTACGAACAGCTACTAAAAATCAAGGCGGACAGGTCGTGCGGTTTCACCTTGATTTAAGCATGTTTGTCATAAATAAATCCTTTGTATTGAAACAATATTTTATAGTTACTATCTGAAAATTTAGCCGTTAAGTGAATTTTTATAAATATATATTGAATAATTAATGTAATATACATTGTTTGCCATGCAATTTTTAACCGTGTGATCAAAATAAAAATGAATTTAGTATCTTCTAAGTAACATGCTTATAAAAGATAGTGTAACTATCTGGGGAGTTGTATGAATATTTCGTTCGGTATTTTTTCAAATCCTATGCGCACTCACTAACCATCCAAATCTTCTTTCGACAACCCAGCGTTTAGGTACCACGACGAACTTGTGCATCTCAGGTCTCTTTACGACTTCGACTTCAGCGTTTATAAGAATGTTGCGGCAAATTACGCCACCTGAGCCTTATCTTAAAATATAAAGTGAGGCACAAAAAAGATCATACAGCTCATACTTTCGAGGTCGCGTTTGTTTCGTAGCCGATTCAAGAAAGCTCATTATTAGTTCGAATTTATCTAGCGTAACATCGCTACCATAGGGAGAATGCACGTGTTCCCTCAGCCATCTACAGCTAAAATTTGAGCTCAACACGACACATTATACCACACAAAGTTTTTTTCTGTCTAGAAAATTTCAAGAGTTTTTTTATGTAATATCCTGTATAATTGAGAAATTTATCACTGAGTATCCAAGCTTTTTGGGGTGTTCGCGGCATTTTGATAAACTATTCTCTCTTTAAAAGATTTTAAACAGGCTCTAAGAGCATATCCCAAAATTCCATAAAAGGCGCGGGGAAAAGGCATGTGGTGCTTCAACGCGTGGCTTTTCACGCATATGAAAGGGAGTATTTCGTAATCTATGTAGTCCGATATTGGTCCTTCGGCCGATATCTCCTGGTGATTGCGATTTAGCAGTGTCCATTTGAGTATAAAAAACGGTCTGATTATCAGCACTCGTCAACGGCTTCAATCTGAGCAATACGTTACAAGATATTACAATATTGCTTTTTGCTTAGCAATATGCTGTCTAATCGTAGATATCCTTGTCAAACGTCTATGCGCAACAGGGAAGCCAAAGACGGGTTACGCCTTAAGTTGCTCATCAGTGGAAATGTGGGGCTCATCTGTCTCAGAATCTTGGCCCGGCTTGTAGCCGCAATTCCTCTTCATCATAGCTATAACTTCCGCAATCGGCCCGCGAGAGCCGTGAAATGGAAAAGGACGGCTCAGTGCTATTCGGAGCCGTCTTTTTTTGCATGGAGGTTTTTTGGCTGGGTCTTGTCGGCGAATCCAGTTTTAAGGCCAAGCCTTGGGAAAAGGTGCAACAAAGAAAACTTGCAAGAGTGTGAAGCTGACTGGCATGGCCTTCTTGAGCATTGACGTCTGGCTCAAACTTTTCCTGCCCGAATTGCGACTGTTATTCGCTCATATTGCGCGAAAGCGCAGGTCGTGCGGATGATGCCACGGAAACCATCAATGCTGAGAATGGTGATAGTTCTCGGCTTTAGGAAAGTGATACAAGGTTATGAATCTCAGGATGGCAGGCGTCAAAAAGAAAGGCAAGAAAGGCCAAGCGAAAGATTAGACTATTTTCGCTGTATTTCGTTGACATTAGACAAAATGCTGTTTATAATTGAATCAGCTCTTCCGATTTTACGGGAAGCGGCTGAGGGCATATGCTGACAAGGCGCGACACGTTCCCATGCAAACACTATACCACAGAGCTTAAAGCTCTGTGGGCTGGCCGTATAGTGTCCAAAAGGGTTTCAGCAACCTATGCTGTTGCTACGGCTGGCGTCGCGGAAGCTGCGGGGTCAGCGGCTCGGCAAAGTCGGGTGCATGCGCCATCAGCGCCATATGTCTATGTTTCGATAATAACAACATTATGATTGGAGGCAACCATTATGAACAGCCAAACGAAAAAGCCAAAGCCAAGAGCCGTTGCGATAGCCATTGTTGCCGCTCTGGTAGTTCTTGTGCCATGCGCTGTCGCCTGGGCAAGCTTGAGCAGCGATCCCGCAAACAGCAATGAGCCATCCATCAATGTTGGCGCTCCTGATTTCGTTGGAAAGCCTATAAACTTCATGGATTCACCCGCTGTTGGCGATTCGGCTGAGGATAGCGATCCAGAACTGCCAACTGACAATGAAATCGAGCTCATGGAACCAGAGGATGAATCGCTTTTGCCCGATGGAGAGTCGGCCGCCATTGTCAACACGACTCCTTCCGATGCCCATACGGGCAAGTTCCCTGTGGATGATCCATCCATTGCCAATACGGGCAAGTTCCCTGTAGATGATCCATCCATTGCCAATACGGGCGAATTCCCTGTAGATGAGCCATCCATCAATGTTGGCGCTCCTGAATCCATTGAAAAGCCTTCAAACTTCATGGATTCACCCGTTGTTGATGATTCGGCTGAGGATAGCGATCCGGAACCGCCAACTGACAATGAGATCGAGCTCATGGAACCAGAGGATGAATCGCTTTTGCCCGATGGAGGGTCGACCGCCATTGTCAACACGACTCCTTCCGATGCCAATCCGCGCAGGTTCCCTGTAAGTGAGCGAATGATGAGAGATCCGCCACCTCTTAACATGCCACCTAGGCCTACACCTATATTACCCCCTTATATTCCCGGCAAGGAATATTTCACTTCCGTCGATCCTGAAGGATCGGGGCCTGTCCCTAGCGTGGATAGCTCCAACGCTGTAGACGGCTCCAACGTTATAGACGGCTCCAACGCTGTAGACGGCTCCAACGATATAGACGACTCCAACGATATAGACGGCTCGCCTCTTGTCTCAGACGCCGTGTATTGGCTCGAGCAACCTGTAGATTTTCCTGAGCTTGGCTCCTGGGACTTCAGCTTGCCTAAACGCGTTCCGATGACCTTGACGTTTGACAACGGCTTGACCCCCACAACGATGGTTATTTCCGCCACAGATTGGGAGGCGTCTCCTGCGGCAAACATGGGATTCGGAATGGAGACCAACCGCAATAACAGCTCGCACAATGAGTTTGGGTACAGATTCTTCGCCAGGTATACTGTGGTGGATAACAGCTGGGTGGAAGACAGGACCCGGCAACGCGGAGAAATTATGCCTCAGGGAGATGATAGGGAGAGTGGATATTGGGCATTCTTCGCTTATGGCATAACCCCAGGGGAACTATATATATACCAAATATATCATTTGCCGACTAACAAATTCGCGTTTGTTATATTTGGGGATTCTCAGTTTTTAGTGGAATAGCCGTACATCACGGTCAATTAACCAAATATAGCATTAATACTTGGTTTTTGAATCAACTCACTGGAGCTTATCGGGAAGCTTATCCCCAAGCATTTGCTTTTTGCTCATAACTTGGAACCAAATGTGGAAACCTATGAGCGGCGATCAAGAAGTTCAAGCTTGGACTTGGTATAGCACTCTCAACTGTTTGAACCGCGCAATATCTCGAAATCGGATTTCAGGCGTATTTACTGGGTTTCTCATCTAAGTGAAAAACTCGTTTTCGTCGGCAAATGTCGAGGCGTGGCACGATGTGCTGCAGTGGTGCAACGCCTCCAAATTTTTTGAAAGCGGTCACCAAGTCTTCGACTCTTCTCACAGTTGATTTCGCCAGGATTTTTCTGGCAATACAATGATTCCTGAAAAGGCGCGACAAAAAGCCCCCGGCTAAGCCGGGGGCTAGATTTATGTGCATTCCGCTCGTCAGGAAAACCGGCTTCCGTTTGGAATGCTTATGATTGCTTTCTTGAGCGCGGGATATAGGGCAACCGTCGAAACCGCAGCGCAAGTGCCTTGCAGCAGGTTTGCAGGCAGTGCGACAATAGCGTAGCTAAAGCCGAACAAAAGTGTTTCATACAGCGAATACCCGCCGTTCATAATCAAGCCGCCGATCACGCTTGCGGCAATGACTGATTTTGCGCCCTTGGCAAAGCAAATCTTTCCTGCTATAAAACCTATCGCAAATTTGATTATAGCGGTCGCAGGCACGTATATTGCCGCACCTGCAAAAACATCGGCCAGGACGCTTCCGAAAAGCCCGGCAAACGCGGCTGGAAATCCGCCGATAAACGCAGCGGCAAGATAAATGACAGTGTCGCCCAGATTGAAGTAAGCGCCGCTAAGCGTTGGGATCGGAATCCTCAAGAAGTATGTAGCGGCAAAGACAAGCGCGGCGGCTGCTGCTGTTATTGCTATTTTTCTGGTGCTTGCTGGCGTTTCCATAGCTCTCTCCTATGCAAGACATATTTTGGGATATGCACTTAAATTTAGACAGTTAGTTGCCTAGGCGCGTTAAAGAATGGGCACATCTGTGACGCAGCAAAGCCCCCGGCTACGCTGGAGGCTTTGGCAAGCATTAGCCGCGCCAAACAAACCCGCGCTTTTCAATGTACTCCAGCAAGTTGTTGAGCAATACGCCAAGCACTGCCATAACCAATATGTAGGCGTACATTTCAGGAAAGCGCATGTTGCCCTGGTTAAAATTCAAGCGATATCCCAAGCCCCGGTTGGCGCCTAGCATCTCTGCCGCGATTACAATGAGTATCGAAGTGGTGGCGGCTATCCGGACACCAGTGAATATGTGAGGAAGAGAAGCCGGAAAAATGACTGTGACGAAGAGCCTGATGGACTTTGCGCCCATGGCTCGCGAAGCTCGAATCAAGTCTGGAGGAACTGTGCGCACTCCCGCGATTGTGTTTAGAAGAACGCTCCACATGACGCCCCAAAATATCACAGCGACTTTTGACACTTCAGTAATGCCGAAAAACATTATGAAAACTGGCAGAAGCGCAAGGGTTGGAGTGTTTCTAAACGCTTGAAGCAACGGGTTTATGAGCGTGGCAAACCTGCGGAACCAGCCAATTGCAAGCCCCAAGGGCAAGGAGAAAGCGACTCCAAGCACGAAGCCCAGTCCGGAACGCCTGAGGCTTGCTATCAGGTTTATCCAAATTTCCCCGCTTAGGATAAGCCCCCAAAGAGTGCTTATGACCTTTGTAAAAGGCGGAAGGAAAAGAGGGTTTACAAAAAGCTCAAGCCTTGAGGCGAGTTCCCAGACCGCGAAAAAGATGACCAGCGAGATGGTGTTGTCAAATACATACTGAAGCTTTTTCAGTCCGTTTTTCATATTTATATACCAGCCTTATTGACCGTAGTCGTTGTGCACCAAGCCGTCCCAATGGAGCGTGTTGTCTGATTCAGGTATGTCCTTTGGCACAAACGCGTTGGTGTAGATTTCCTCGGCTGTCACCTCTCCGGGCCTAAGGACTCCGACCTTCTCGCCTAGATCCATCCAAAGCTTGATGTATTCTGGATCTATGTTCTTGTTTTCGTCCTGGATAAGGGCAAGCACAGATCCCTCTTCAAGGCCAAGAACTGCCGCCATGAGGTTTTGGGCTTCCACTGGATTGCGGTTGCTCCATATTCGGCCTCGGTACATTGCGTCAACAAAGCCTTGCGCCACGTCTGGATGTTCTTCTATTATGGAGTCATGGATAGCTCTGGCGCCAAGGCCAGCGCCCGGGCTGTGGAACACGTCCCAAGACATGCCGATTGAGCGGACTTCGCCTGTTGCAAGCAGGATTGAAGAATAAGTGCATATCCCAAAATTATATCCGAGGCACCGGAAAAATCCGGCGTTGAAGCATTCGCCAGGATTTTTCCGGTGCCATTACGGAATTTTGGGATATGCACTAAGGCGTGTGAGAAGTGGTGACGTCAATCAGGCCCTGAACAAGGGACTGCTCTTGAACCCCAGAGCCTGGAAGAGTGACAAACTCAACCTTAGAGCTGTCAAGCCCCTTGAAGTCCAGATGGTACTGCAGGTATCCGTCTGTGCAGATCCCTGTTCCGGTCATTCCGACTTTCTTCCCAAGAATGTCTTCTATAGATTGAATGTCGCTGTCGTTTCTGACCAGGTAGTTCACGTGCGGGTTGTCTGGAGAGTCAACCATGCCAGGCACAATCATTGTTACATGCAGTCCTGCCGCCCGAGCCTGCGCCACCCCAGAGGGATGCCCGGAATACGAAACGTCGATCTCGCCTTGCTCCATCATCTGGTAGTCTGTTATCCCTGTAGGCTTGGCGCCAACATACTTGATCTTGATCCCTGCGTCGCGAAAGAAGCCCATTTCGTCTGCTATGGTGAATTCCATGAAGGTGCCAGGGTTAACCGCCCTTAGCACGAACAGCTCGCTGTCAGGAATGGCTGTGTCTGCCGCCAGATGAGATGCTGGCTTTTCTGTTGGAGCTGTTGCTGGAGCGGCTGTCTCTGCGCTTGAAGTCGCGTCAGGCCAGACGATGGGTGTTGAGCTGGGCGTAGGCGCAACGCTTGACGCCGGAGCGTTCCCTCCGCAAGCGGATAGAGCCAGCAAAGCTGACAAAGTTAATAAGATGAAACGTGACGCTTTCATGTGTAAGCACTCCTTAGGCGCATATCCCCAATTGGGACATGCTCTTGTATTTGCTTTCTCTTGTTAAAAATTATTTACTTGCGAGTAAATTCAGCTGAGACCCAAAATCTCTCCCAAAATGGCAAGCGCCTTTTTGTTTTCCTCTTCTGTTCCAATAGTGACGCGAAGCCAAGTAGGCATGCCAAATTCTGTTCCTTTGCGAACCAGGACGCCTCTTTTTAGGTATTCCAGCTCAATCTCAGCGGAGTCCCGCAAAGTGTTGAACATGATGAAGTTGCAATGAGTCGGGATGCACTCGATCTTCCATCTGCCCAAAGTTTCGTAATAAAGCTTGCGGCCTGCGGCGTTTGCCGAGACAACATAGTCGTAGTGCTCCTGGTCGCTCAAGGCGCCAACTGCCGCTGCCTGGGCCGCGCCATTTACGTTTATGGGAAGCTTTTCCCTGGACAGAGCGTCTATGATGCTTGGATGCCCGTAAGCGTAGCCGATTCGAGCTGACGCCAGAGAGTAAACCTTTGAGAAAGTCCGCAATGACACAACGTTGTCGTGGTATCTCGCGAAATCAATCCCGTCTGGAAAGTCGTCTCCGTCAACGAAATCTACGTATGCCTCATCAAGAACCACAAGCTTGTCGCTTGGAAGTTTTTCCAGAAACGGCTCAAACTCAGATCTTGTGAAGTATGTGCCTGTTGGGTTGTTGGGGTTTACAAGGCAAACCAGCCTGGTTTTGGGCGTGACTGCCTCAAGCAGCGCATCAAGGTCGATCCTGTGGCTCTTTAGGGGAACCGTCACAGGAACGCCTCCCGCTTGTGTCACAGACGTTTTGTACCATCCGAAAGAGGGACTTGGAATCACAGCCTCATCGCCTGGATTCAAGTAGGTCAAGGCCGTCAAGGATATCAGCTCAAATGAGCCGTTGCCGAACAATAACTGTTCTTTCTCGACATTAAGCCGCTCCGCAAGCCTTTCTCTCAGGATTGTGCAGTACGGGTCAGGGTACCGGGCAAGTTCCGGCTCGAAATTGCGAAGTGCTGCAATAGCCTTCTCTGATACGCCGTGATTGTTTTCATTGCCTGAAAGCTTGATGAACTTTGAGATATTGAACTCGCGCCGCGCAGACTCAAGCGAGCGGGCAGGCGCAAAAGGCGCGATTTCCTTAAGAGCTTCTCTGTATGGAACAGCCATGGGATGTCTCCTAATAGAGGTAGAAGCAAAAGAAAGGCTTTTTGCTTCTACCCAAGATCCTTGTCAAGGATTCCGGGGAGCGAAAGAACTGCGCTTCTCACTCAATCGTGTATAGCAACTTTTTTCGCTCCCCAAAACTATTAACAAGCGAATAATTTAAGGCTTTTTATCAAATTCTAGATCCTATACCGCAGTCCCGAAAACCCGGGGCTTTTTCGCCTCCAAAAACTCGCTTCCAACGCGGTCTGTCTCGTGCAAAAGATCTACTATCCTGTCTTCCGTGAGAGTGATCCTTGCGCCGTAAGCGTCATTGGCGCTTAGCAGTGACTTTGCGCCAGCCCGAAGCTTGCTGTCTAGGCTAGATCCGCCCAAGCCCAGCGCCTCGAAGGTTAAAGGCTGCTTCAAAGCGTGAAATATCTCCAAGCGCTCACTCAGCTCGCTAGCGGGGACGTTTTCGTATAGTGCCGCCGCAATCAGGAAAAACGCGATCTGCTCTCCGTGAAGAGACTTGTGAAGTTCGTTCACAACCGAAAACTTGTGATAAAAGGGATGGGCGAAGCCTCCTATCTGGGTTTCATCGTCATCCCGAGGGCTCACAAAAAATCCGGTGAGAAGGATGTTGACATTGATTAACTCTTTGACCTTGACAGGATCGTATATGCCCGCCTCAAGGTCGTCTATGATCCCTGGCCCCTCGCTTAGGATGAACTCGCGTATCAATTCAGACTGCTTTACAAGCCAGCGCGAATGCAGGGTTCTAGACTTGTTCAGATGCCCGTTTTGCTCATACCATCTGGCCAGCGCGTCAGAAGCGCCAGATCTAAGGTAGCGGGGTGGAGCGCTTGCGATAACGTCCGTGTCCGCAATTATAAAGACCGGAGAGTTGGGGTTGCTCAAAGGGGTCTCAAACACGCCCAGATCGTCGTAAATGATTGAAACTGGCGCCCAAGACGCGCACGTGGCCGCCTGGGTAGGAATGCTGATTACAGGAAGGCTAGCGAAAGTCCCTGCCGCCTTTGTCACATCATGGATCCGCCCTCCGCCAACAGAGACCAGCGCATCAGCCTTTAGCTCCAAGGCCTGGGCTTCGATCTCGTGAGCGGCTTTGATTGAAGGATAGCCGTTGTGCAGGAAGAACTTGTGCGAGACGCCATTGCCATCCAGCCCTTTGGACAGCGCTGGTCCCACTTTCTCAAAAGGCGTCTTGCTTCCAATAATCAAAACTGATTTCGCGCGCTTTGCGATCTCGACTCCGGCAGAGTTGATCGCGCCGGGCTTGCTGAGGTAGTGCTTGGGCAAAGTGATAGTAGTCATAACGCCTCCAAGGAAAACCGGTCAATGATTTAGGTGTAAAAGCCGATATCGAGGGTGTAAGCCTTGTTCTTTTTTGCGTTTTCGGCGGCTGGCGCAGTGTACGCAGAGCCAATGCTAATCAGATTGAGAAGAACCTTCAACTCCGCATGCGCTCGCTTTGCGGCAAAATTTGCCATGGGGCGAAAAGCGCAGTTCTTTTCGCCCCCTGAAATATAAATATACCGAAACATTCGCAGCTAACGTCCTAAATTCTTGCTTTTCTCTTGAACTTCAGGACTTTTCTTGATCTTCAGGATTTCTCTTGATCTTCAGAACTTCTCGTAAATTTCAGGACTCTTGAACCCTTATTCGTAGTCCTTATACAAGCTTGTAGACAGGTACCTCTCTCCAGTGTCCGGAAAGATTGCAACAATCAGCTTCCCCTTGTTTTCAGGTTTCCCAGCGATAACGCTTGCCGCGTGAGCGGCGGCGCCTGAAGAGGTTCCCACCAGCAAACCCTCGGTTCGAGCCAGCGAGCGGGACTTTTCAATCGCGTCAGAGGCCGTGACTTGGATAACCTCATCAACTACGCTCTTGTTGTAGACCTCCGGAACAAACCCAGCGCCGATGCCCTGTATGCCGTGGCTGATCGAAGGCGCTACTGGCGGCACAGGCTCTACCGCAACGATCTTGACTTCAGGCTTCAATGCCTTCAGCGCTTCCCCAACTCCTGTTATGGTGCCGCCAGTGCCTACGCCAGCCACAACAATATCAACTGTTCCAGCAGTGTCGCTCCATATTTCAGGGCCTGTTGTCTCTCTGTGCATCCAAGGGTTGATGGGATTGCGGAACTGCTGAGGCAAAAACGCGAACGGGATCTCTTTCGCCAATTGCTCCGCCTTGCGCACTGCGCCTCCTGCGCCCTCCTCAGCCGGGGTGAATACTATCTCCGCCCCCAAGGCGTAAAGGAGCCGTATGCGCTCCTCGCTTGCCGTGTTGGGCATTACTATTATGATGCGGTACTTCCTTGCGGCGGCCACATACGCAAGCGCTATGCCGGTGTTGCCGCTCGTGGGCTCAATGATTACGGTATCCTTGTGGATTAGCCCGCGCTCCTCGCCATCTTTTATCATGGCGTAACCTATCCGGTCTTTCACGCTCCCTCCGGGGTTGAACCCTTCAAGCTTGGCAACGATGGGCTGGGAAACCCCAAGCTCAGCGCTGAAGCCCTCAAGCTGAAGCAGAGGGGTGTTGCCGATAAGGTCTGTGAGTTTTCTTGCGATCTTAGGCACTCTTCACATCGTCCTTTCAAAAGGCAAAAGAGGTGGCAGGCAAGCGGAGAACGCTTCTGTCACCTCTAGTTGACTAGTCGGCGAGGAATGTATTCTAAAAAAAAGCAAGTATAGATAAATATTGAAACCTGCTTGGATGACCAGCAACCCAAACAGCGGGTTATGCCAGTGATCAAAAAGAGTCGCGTTTTTCGATCACAAGCCGCGTCCCAAGTTCTTGACGCCCAAAGCAGAGCCGCGCAGACATATGCACTCACCGTCTCTAGTTTACTAGCCGACGTTAAAACATATATTTGATATATGCTTAGTAATAAACAGTATATCATTTGGGGTTTCTATAAGTCAAGAAATATTTGAAGCATTCTGCAAATTCGGTGCATTGCACAAACATCCTGCGGGTGACCGCTTTCTATTGTACATTGTGCTTGATCTGAAGCGCAAGCGGGTTAAAGCAATGAATGAAATGATTAGTTGCTGGGCCTGGCCTAGATATAAAAAAACAAGGTTTTGACGGAATTTTGGTTTATGCACTTAGTTATTAGTCAATTTCTGGCAACTCAAAGCCCGCAACCACAAGCGCTTAAAGCGTCTCAGGCACCTCAAGCGCTCAGACGCACTGCCGCCACTCTGCAGGATTTCCTGCGCCTAGATGCCAAAACAAGGAATAAGAATATGAAAAACTCTTCATACTTTAATGTAGGGCCGACGTATATGTACGTGCTTGCTCTAAGCTAAAAACGCGTTTTCGGAAGGGCGGGCCAAGGGCCGGCGCTTCGCGTTGAAAGCCGCTAGCGGGGGATGGGTTGGATGCAGCTCAAAGTGCAGGAAGTGTCAAAGAGGTTTGGATCAGTGCATGCGCTGGACTCCTTGTCGCTTGAGATAGAAAGCGGCGGAGTGTTCGGGCTGGTAGGCCCGAATGGCGCGGGCAAGTCTACGCTTATGAGAATATTGGCCACGATTGAGCAGGCCGATTCCGGGAAGGTCTATCTTGACGGAGTCGACTTGGGCAAGAAGCCAAATGAGATGAGAAGAGTCTTGGGATACCTGCCGCAAGACATCGCAGTGTACCCCAACCTGACTCCAGTTGAGTTTTTGGAATACATAGCGGCAATAAAAGGGATAGGCAAGGCGGTGGCCAAAAAGCAGATAAGTGGGATTTTGGACACGCTTCGCTTGTCTGACGCGAGGAAGCGCAAGCTGGGCGGGTTTTCTGGCGGAATGCGCCAGAGGGTCGGGATAGCCTGCGCTCTTTTGGGAGATCCACAGGTGGTGATAGCAGATGAGCCCAGCTCCGGGCTCGATCCAGAAGAAAGGATCAGCCTCAGGAAGTTGTTCTTGTCCATGGCCAAAACCAGGATAGTGCTTTTGTCTACTCATATCATTTCGGATATCGAAACAACAGCGAGCCGAATGGCGCTTATGAAGTCAGGGAAGCTGATTTACGTGGGAGCGCCGTCCGAGCTGGCCTTATATGCTGACGGAGATCTTGAGAACGCTTACATTCAAGCGGTGCATGGGGAGGCGGTCATATGAGGCGAGTGCTTGGAGTGGCCATAGCGGACTTCAAAGAAAGGCGGCGGCGTTTCTCTTTCCTTGCTGTCGTCGCGCTGTCGCTCCTTTCAACCGCGCTCACGCTGCCTGGCAACAAGCTCGGCATGGTCATGGTATACCTGGAGCCGGAAAAGCTTCTCCAAGGAGGGAACGCCACTTGGCTCATGCTCTCTGGCGCGGCTGTTCCGTATTACATGTTCTTCTTCATCCTTGGAAACATTGAGCATGACGAGAAAACGAAGGTGCGGGACATGGCAAAGTGCTCGGCCTTAAGCGATTTTTCCTATTGCTTGGGAAAGTTCATCTCAAACGTCTTTGTCGTTCTCAGCTCCATGACAGCGGTTGTAGCTGGATCTATCGCCATAGCCCTTATACGCTTCCCTGGGGATCCCATCCCCTGGTCTGTCCTTACAGTCAACATCCCATTTATCCCAGCCTTGCTGTTCATGGCGGCGGTTGTCCTGTTTTGCGAAACCACTGTCATGCTCCGAAAAATGTGGAGCGTAGCCGTATACCTGGTCATGGTTTCTGTCGCAGTCACGTCAGTCGAGCTGGGCATGTCCAACCTCAAGTACCTGGACATGACCGGGTTAAGCGAGCTCATGGAATACGTCCGAAAAGAGATGCTTGAAAAGACAGGATTGCCCCTTGTGTCGTTTCACATGTTCGGGGTTTCAAGCGTCAAGCCTACTGGAACAAAGCAGATCTACTTTGGCCCTTGGGCCATGAACCTGGCTCACGCGGTCACGTTCGGGATAAAAATCGCCCTTTCGGGCATTCTAGTATACTTGTCGTCAGTAGCGCTGAAAATTTCTGAAAAAGCCCATAAACCCAAGCTTGCGGCCTTGCCGCAGGCTGAAGAGGCGTTTTCTGGCTTTGGAACCTACGAGCCAGCAAAGTTCATTTCTAGAGGTAACGCCATGCTTGGAATATCAGCAGAGCTAAGGCTCATGTTTTCAGGAAAGAACCTGTTTTGGAAAGCGGTGGCGATAGCTGGGCTTATAGCCTTAGCATTCGCTCCCATGGAAGTCGCATCCGCCATAGCTCCTCTTGAGCTGGTCTGGTGCATAAGGCTGTTCTCTGGAATGGGAAGCAGGGAGCACATTCACGGCACAATCAACTGTGTCGCAGTGATTCCCAACGGAAAGAAGCGGCAGATGCTCTACTCCTGGGCCGCCGGGACGCTTATAGCCCTTGGCGCGGTAAGCCCAGCCCTTTTTAGGCTCCTTGCCACAAGCAATTACCTGGCCGCTTTCTCCTGCGCTGTTGGCGCTCTCTTCGTTCCCTCCATCGCCCTCTTCCTTGGAGAATGGACAAAGACCCAGCGCGTCTTTGAGATAGTGATGGTAGTTCTAACGTACGCCGTAATCAGCAACGTGTCTATCGTATACATGGAGCTTAGGCCCAGCTACATAAGCGCGTCCGCGCTCTGGGTGCTTTTTGTGGCAAGCGTTCTCGCGGGAGTCCTCGCCATCGCCAAGAGGGCAGGGTTTGGCGCAAAGCTTGAGGCCAAGCTTGCAGGGTTTTAAGCAACAAAAATAGGATGGGAGACCATCCTTTTTTTGTTGCCTAAAAAACAAAAAATATAAACAAAAAAACAAAAAACTTAAAAAACCAAAACCCAAAAACCAAAAAAACAAAAAAACAAAAAACAAAAAAACAAAAAACAAAAAAAACAAAAAAACAAAAAACAAAAAAATTTTTTACTTACAGGCCTAGCCAGACCTACACCCAATCCTCCCCATTTTGCGCGAACGCGTTCGCCGCTATCCCAAAGGCTATGGACAGGTTCAGGGAGTCAATCTTCCTGCTGTGATTGATCCTTACGCTTTCGCCCAGATCCAAATAGCTGTCCGGGAGGCCAGTGGCTTCGTTTCCCATGACCAAAGAGAAAGGCCCAGATGGCCGGGGCGCGTTTTCAAGCGCGTTCCGGCCTTTTAGCATGAACAAGTACAAGGCGTGGCCGGGAAACTTGTCCCTGTACTCATCAAAACTTGAGAACCGCGAGCACCTGGCGTGAAAGACAGCGCCCATGGAAGCCCTGATCGCCTTAGGCTCGAAGATGTCAACTCCTGGCTCTATTATGGCAAAGTCGTGAAACCCGAACCCTATGCCTGTCCTAATGTTGGTCCCAAGGTTCCCGGCGTCGCTGGGATTCGCGAATACGGCATGGGGCAGGGCGCTTGATATGGCGTCCTCATACTTGCCGAAGACGCCTATGGCAAAGATGTTGTCTTTATCCGCCAGCTTGTTGAAAGCCTTGATGCTGGCAACGCAAGGGATGGAAAGATTCTTGCAGATTTCTCCCAGGTCCTTTTTGGGGTCTGTTGGAGCATAAGATGGATGCAGGCAGACCATCCTGACATGCTCTCTTTTTCTTTCAATCAGCTCATGGGTAAGCGTTGCGCCCAGGGTGTACGAATAGTCATGGCTTGGCTTGTACTTCTTTAGGTCCATAGGATTCCTCTCTTATCAAATCAAATCAATCAAAGGCTATGCCCCGCTTCGCTTATGGGCTGCGCCTTGCCTTAAATCTTGTTGCGCCTTGCTTTAAATCTTGTTGCGCCTTGCTTTAGTTCTTGCCAGCGCCCCGCTTTAGTTCTCGCCAACGCGATATGCTCCTGGCATGCGTATTATACCGCTTTTCTCCGCTCTCCTCAAAATTTCTTTGGAAGCCAAGCTTCATGCATATTTGAATAAGGCTTGCCATACATTTTATAAAAGGCTGAGGGCATATCCCAAAAGCAAAAGGGGCTTGCGCAACGAAGCCTGTTTCAAGGAGTTTGCCATGAGCGCGAAAGAGACGATATTGGGGTATTTCGGGGAGAAGCTGAACTCTCTTTTCGCTCCAGTGCCAGAGGGGGTTTTTTCCGAAATCACAGAGATAAGAGTGAGGGTAGGGAAGCCGCTTCTGTTCCAGCGCAGGAGCAGGGAGTACTTCCTGGATGAGGGAGGCATCGGCGGAGATCCAAGGAGATCCTACAAGCCAACTTCCAGGGACATACAGGAAACGCTGCAGCTTATGAGCGACTATTCCATGTACGCCTTCGAAGAAGAGCTCCGGGCGGGCTACATAACACTGTCCGGCGGGCACAGGATTGGGATGTCTGGGCAAGCGGTGCTTGAAGGCGGGCATGTGAAGACAATGAAGAACATCAGCGGCTTCAACATTCGCATCTCGCATGAAATCAAGGGTTGCGCGGATCAAGTGGCGAGCAGGATAGCCACGCCGCGCTTGATGCACACGATGGTAATATCCCCGCCAGGATGCGGGAAGACAACGCTTTTGCGGGATCTGGTAAGGCAGCTCTCAGACGGGGTGCCCGGCAAGTTTCCTGGAGTCACAGTAGGCGTTGTAGACGAAAGGTCAGAAATAGCAGGATGCTTCAGGGGAGTTCCGCAAAATGACGTAGGCCGCCGGACAGACGTACTGGACGGATGCCCGAAAGCGGAGGGGATGCTAATGCTTTTGCGCGCCCTGTCGCCCAGGGTGATCGCTGTAGATGAGCTGGGCGGAAACGCAGACATCGAAGCTGTTGAAGGGATAGTGAACGCAGGCGTCTGCCTGGTCTGCACAGTTCATGGCAGGGATCTGGACGAGGTAAAAAGAAAGCCCGCGCTTGCAAGCCTGCTAGGGATATTCGAGCGGTTTGTAGTGCTCTCTGGATGCGGAAAGGTGGTTGGCGTTTACGACAACAGGGGGCTGGAAGCATGCTGAAGATCATAGGAATCATCCTGGTTTGCGGCGCCTCGTCGCTTCTGGGTACGTACTTCGGATCTCTTCCCCAGCACCGCGTTGACGAGCTGAACCTTTGGAAAAAGGCGCTGCTGATGCTTAGGGCGGAAATCGCTTTCGCGTCCTCTCCTCTCCCTGAAGCCATGAGAAACATCAGCATGAGGGCAGGGAAGCCCGTGGGCCCAGTGTTCCTGGATATCGCACAGGCTTTGGAGGCCAGGGAGAAGACGGACATGAGCCTGATCTGGGCCAGATCTTTCGCCAAAGGGCAAAAGGAAAGCCATCTGTCAGACGAAGACCGGGGCTGGATAAACAACTTCGGGCAGACGCTTGGCTACTTGGACAAACAGATGCAGATAGGAGCTATTGACCTGGCTTGCGGATACATGGATTCCCAAGCGAAAGCCCTGGGCCCCTCTTGCGTCAGCGCGAAAAAGATGTGCCAAAGCCTGGGGGTGCTTGGAGGGATTTTGATAGCGGTCGTTTTGATTTAAAGGTTTCTAAAAAGGCGAGGAAAAGTCTATGCGATGCTTTTCCAATCCCAATTAATTTAAAAAACCGGGCCTCCAGGCGAAAGCCCAGGGGCTCACCGACTTGAGCGGAAAGGCCTCTTTCCGCTAGACAGGGAGAAGGAATAGCGTGGATATTCAGGTTATATTCCAGATAGCGGCTGTGGGCATCCTTGTTGCGGTCTTGAACCAAGTGCTCAAGAGCGCGGGCCGAGATGAGCAAGCCATGCTCACTACTTTGGCCGGACTTTTGGTTGTCCTGTTTTGGGTAATACAATATATTAGCCAGCTATTCACTACAGTAAGGCAGGTTTTCAACTTGTGAGGCGATAGGTGTGGAAATAGCCAAAATTGTGGGAATCGGCTTGGTCAGCGTCATATTGGCCATGGCGGTTAGAAAGCAAAACCCTGAGTTTGCCCTTCTCATCAGCATTTCCGCAAGCGTCATCATTTTCCTGATGGTGACGCCCCTCCTTGGACAGGCAATTGGAATGCTTCAAAATATCGCGGGGCTTATGGACACCAGCAGCCAATATGTGACAATCCTCATGAAGATAATCGCGATTGCCTATATAGCGGAGTTTGGAGCCCAGATTTGCTTGGACGCTGGAGAGTCGGCTGTAGCCGCGAAGATTGAGCTGGGCGGAAAAGTGCTTATAATGGTCACCTCCGCTCCGGTTCTTTTCGGCCTGGCCAACCTGATTGCGGGGATAATGCCTTGAGCGGGGATTAGTTTTAGATCAGGCAAGATATTGGCTTTGAGTGGGGATCTGCCTAAAGATGAAAAAAATCGTCTGCTTTCTCATATTTATGAGCGTGGCGCTCTCGTTTTTCCAGCCCGCTTATGCGGCTGAAGAAAACGGGGCCCAGGATCAGCTGGACATGTTTGACTTTTCCGAGCTTGACTCCGCTTCCGGAGTGGATGTCAAGGATTTGGCCACGAAGGCGATAGCTGGCCAGCTGGATCTTTCTCCCGCGAACTTGGGCAAGCAGGCGTTGAACCTCCTATTCCACGAGATAACGGACAACTGGAGGCTTATACGAAACCTGCTCCTGATCGCGGTATTGTGCGCGGTGCTCCAAAACCTCACCGACTCTTTCAAGAACAAGAGCGTGGGGGAGCTGGGGTTCTACGTGGGATACATGGCGCTGGTGATGGTGCTGTTCGCCTCTTTCTCAAATACAATAGGAATAATGGCAGGGATAGTTGACGTCATGACAGATGTCATGAGCGCTGCGATACCAATCGCGCTGGGGCTTTTGGCCATATCCGGGAACATCACCACAGCGACCATGTTCAGCCCCATCTTCGCGTTTGTGATAGAGCTCTTGACCCTTTTTGTCAGGCACGTCCTGACTCCTATGCTGATATTCGCGACAGGCCTGGAGATTGTAAACTTCATCACAGAGAAGGAGCCTTTGTCCAAGTTCGCGGAGCTTATAAGAGTTGTCGCCAAGTGGAGCATAAACGCGATTGCCATCATATTCTTGGCAGTGCTATCCCTTCAAAAGCTCTCAGCCCCGATACTCAACAACATAGCCCTGAAGACCGCGAAGGCGGCGGCCAACGCCATCCCGGTCGTGGGAGGCATGATAAACGGCGCGTTTGACGCCGTGCTTTACTGGGGCGTCGCGGCAAAGAGCGGAATGCTTGTGGCGCTTGTTGTGGCCATGACTTTGGCGGTTGCCTTGCCTATCATAAAGATATTGGCAATGCTTCTCATCTACCAGCTGACCTCCGCAATCGTCCAGCCCATATCGGATGAGCGCGTAGTGGACTGCATAGAGTCAATCGGCAAGTCTTGCGCCCTGATTCTCCAGGCTGGGGTTACGGTCTCTGTCATGTTCATTGTCTCAGTGGTAATATTGCTGGCTTTCTAGCGCCAGAGCCTGGCAGCGGGAGGCGCGCATGAGCTATATATCGCACTGGCTGAGAAACTTGAGCTTCTTTCTGATTTTCTCAGCTTTCGCAGGAATAATCCTGCCCAACGAGAAATATAAAAAATATATCGACCTGTGCTTTGGGATAGTGCTTGTGATCATAATGCTGCAGCCCATAACGGGGCTCCTGGGCCTAGGCGAATTTCCTGTGGATGAGCTCTTTGACCAGATAGCGGGCAGCGCTGCCCCCTCAAGCGCCTCAGGAGACGAGTACACAGACTTGCAGTGGAAGCTGGTAAAAGAATCCTTTGACAGCCAGGTAAAGGCGCAGATATCCGCGATGATCGAAGAGAAGGGCTATTCCATCTCATCCCTTGAAGTCATCTCATCCGAGGATCTAGCCACAATCACAAGCGTCAAGGCCACTGTCAGAAAGAAGGAGGCGGCTAGCAGGCCGTTCATATACATCGAGCCTGTCAAGCCATCTTCTGGCGCCAACGCCAGCCAGGCCGAGCCTGCGGAGATCAAAAAATTGAAAACTGAGATTTCCGACTTCTATAAATTGTCCGTTGATAATATATTTATTAGTGAGATGGCCAGTTGAAACCATCTCGCTCTGTGGGAAAAACAAGGAGCTGAAGCTCATGAATCTCAAAGAGCTATTTAAACTGAAAGACAGGAAAACTGCTGTAAACATAGGAGCAGCCCTTGCAATAGGAATCCTTTTGCTTTTGATCAGCAGCTCTTTGCTGAAGCAGCCGATTGCCAGCAATTCCAAACAGGCCTCGCAAGCCCTCCCTCCCAAGGAGGAAGAGGTTGCAGTGGAAGACTACGAGGCAAGGCTCGAAAGAAGGATGGAAGAGTCGCTCTCGCAGATTTCCGCTGTCGGCAAGGTTAAAGTGATGCTGACTATAGCGTATGGGAGGGAAATTGTTGTCGCAGAGGATAAGACAGCCAACGAGTCCAGCACCAAAGAGGTCGACGCGCAGGGCGGCAGCAGGACTGTCACCGCCAGCGATGTAGCCGAGGAGAAGATCATTGTGACAAATGAAGACGGCGAAAGCGTTCCATTGGTTCTGCGCGAGATCAGCCCGAAAATCGAGGGCGTCATCATCATCGCAGAAGGGGGAGACAACGTTTTTGTCAAGGAGGCGCTCACGAACGCCGCGAAGGCCATTCTCAACCTTGAAGCGGACAAAGTGCAGATCTTCAAAATGAAAAAATAAAAGCGGGGGTTGAAAAATGTTTGTTCTCAAAAGGAACCAGATAATCATTGCGGCTCTGGTAGTCATGATAGCCGTGGCAGGATACCTCAATTACATCGATGGAAAGGCACCGCAGCAAGCGGTCGCCCTCAATGACCAAGGCGAAATCGCGGCCCTTGTAGGATCGTCTTCCACAGGCGGCTACGAGATTGGCGAGGCTCTCATCTCTGTTGACGACAATCCGTCAATCGCCACATCGGCCACAGAGGATGAAACCTATAACTCCGGCGCGGCCAATACAGGCGAGGGCGAAGAAGATCCAGGTGCCGCAGTCTTTGTCAACACTAACACTGAGTCATCCTATTTTGTCCAGGCAAAGCTAAACCGTGAGCAAGCCCGCGCGTCTGAGAAGAACATTCTCACCGAGATGATTAACAACACCAACCTCGAACAAGAGCAAAAGGCGAAAGCCGCAGAGGGCATCATGGAAATCCAGAAGAGAATCGAAAAAGAAACCGCCGCCGAAGCCATGATCGAAGCAAAGGGATTCAAGGAGGTCTATGTCCGCATCGATGACAACAGCGTAGACGTAGTAGTGAACAAGGAAGCTCTCACAGACGCCGAGATCGCCCAGATCGAGGATATAGTAAAGAGAAAGACCGGAATGAGCGAGGATCAGATCCACATCAGCCCGATGAGGAAGTAGCGAGAAGGGGGTTGCCAAGCGCAACCCCCTTTTTTGCGGATTTCTGGCTGGATTTCGCCCAGGACAGCAAAAAAGGCAACCGCATATAATTTAGTTGACAAGCGTGTCAACTCATTTAATAGCGGCCCCCAAAACGGGCTTGACACCCGCCAAAATTAAAAAACGACTCTTTTTCGCGCAAAATCATTCGCGCATGGCTTAGGAATGGCGATATTGCAGAATAATAAGAATGGAGAAAAACACGCCGCATCAGGGGAGGGGCAAGAGGATGAAAAGGCTGGTTTCACTTTTGGCGGTTTTGGCATTGTTCTTGCCGCTGGCGGCACTGTCATTGCGGACAGGGGAGATGATCCCCAAAAACCGCTCGCGGGCGCTTGCAATCGGGGAGAAAGCGGATGAAGAAGATGAGCAGGTAGCAGAGCGCTTCCAAACCGAGATCGTCAACAACATGGCAAACATGTCCCTCATAGGGGCTTTCGTAGGATGCATTGTGCTTACAAGGCTTGACATTTCAAGAAAAAGGAACATGGCGCAAGTGCCGAAAAGAAAGCGGCGAGGGCTTTTAAACAGAAAGAGGAAAAAGAAGAAAAAACGCAAAATCATATTTCATTTTGCCCTGGACGACAGGCCAAAACTTAATGCCGAGCAAAACGCTAGCGCAAAGCAAGATGACAATAGCCAGCAAAAGGCTAGCGCAAAACAAGATGACAACGGCCAGCAAAAGGCTAGCGCAAAGCAAAAGGCCAGCGCCAAGCCGAATGCCAATGGCAAGTCAAGCACTGATAGCAAGACAAGCACTAACGGCAAGACAAGCACTAACGGCAAGAAAAGCTCAAGCAGCAAGACAAGCCCTACCAGTAAGAAAAGCTCTACCAGCAAGCCAAACGCTGACAACAAGCGCAAAGGCACCGCTTGATTGGCTGGGGTGCCCGCTGGAGCACAAAAAGAAACATTCACTCCAAAGCGTTGCGAACATGGGGATTGAGTGCAAAGGCGCGGATGCTTATATCCGCGCCTTTGCTGCTAAATCTGAGTAACAAAAAATCCGCCTAGGAAGGCGGAGAAGAAAAACAAAATAGAATAAGAAGCGCTGGTTATACTAATAAGCTTCAGCAATAAAATTTATGACCAACAGCTAAGGCCGGCTTGGCGCTTCTTCCGCTATTACATTCCAGTGGACCCCAAACTTGTCCGTCACGCCAGCATGGAACACGCTATAAAAGGTCTCCGTTGGCGGGAGCGAAACTTCGCCATCTTCTTTGAGCGCGTCAAATATGGAGACAGCCTCTGCGGCTGAGGGAACCGTAACGGATAACTCCACATTGTTTCCAACTTTGCGCGGCACCGCTTCATCCGCGAACCATGCGTTCGTTCCGCAGATGGACATCTCTCCATGCATAACCCAATCCCGAAGGAGCTCTTGCGGGGTTTCAGATCCATCAGGCATGTAGTCGCCGTAATTCATGATTTTCGGATCATCGCTGTGAAAGGCGGCTTGGTAAAACTTGAGCGCGTCTTTGCACTGGCCGTAAAACAGCAAATATGGCGTTATCATCATTCTCGCTCCTTGGCGCATATCAATGAAATTCCGTAAAGGCATTGGTGCCTCGGATTTAATTTTGCTATATGCTCGTAATAACAACGTGAACAGTGTCTCCAGGCTTCTTGCCGATTGCGGCGCGTATGTCCTTGCGCAGCCCGATGATGTAGCAGATCGTATCGTCCTCGTTCTTGACACCCATGTTCACAATGCTTCCATCATAAGCGACGCCGTCAAACGCGGCATGAACCTTTGCCCGCCCTTTGCCGAACTCTTTGCGGATGTCGTAGGGGAAGGCCACATACGCTCCGTCCATGCCGTCTACCTTTTGGATAACAGCTTCGTATTCATAGGTTTTGCCTGCCATGGATTGATCCCTCTTGTTTGGCTGTTTCGGGAGGCGCAAAAATCAGCTCTGCAGTTTGAGGCTGGAACCCTTTTTACAGGTTTCCAGCCTTGCTTGTTTCGGTGAATTGAGCTGTTTGCCAGAGCTGTATGCAATCCCATAAAAGTACAGGAGCTGTCGCGAGCCTTAAAAAAACGCTTAAAGCCTATTTTTCCGCGTCTTCCCCGTCATAGTAGCCAGCTACGCCTTTCAAGTTCAGGATTGTGTCCAGGAGGGGGCTGTAGATCCCGACATTGCCTGAGTCAGGATAGACGCAGACGTTCGTGGGGACAACCAAGTCAACATCCAGGTACTTGAGAGGCTCATCCGAAGTATTGGTGAGCTTGTGGGCACCGTTTGGGCCCGGAGGGCAGACAATGGCGTCACCGGCTGAGACTTCCCGCTCCCCGCTTGGGGTGCGGAGAGTTCCGCGTCCGCTTATGATGTATAAAAGCTCTTCATTCTCCAGGTGGTAGTGGTAGGGGTAATTGGCCTTTCCCGGAGCAAGCTCGTAGAAGCTGGCTGCGAGCCCGGTTCCTTCGGCTGGGGAAGCAAAGGGCTTTTGAGTGTACTCATAGCTCTTGCCGTTTCCATCAGCACGGGCCGTAAGATCTTCCGCCCTTGCTACAAGAACTTCTTCAAGCTTCACTAAAGGAGCTCCCTTCTAAACTAATAACTGTCTCATGATATACCAAACAACTGTCTTATGATATACCAAACAACTGTCTCATGATATACCCAATAACCGCCTCATGATATACCTTTCCTTCCCTCCATACAGCAAAGTGACCGTCACGATCTCAAAGCCCAGGGCAAGAAGGTTGTTGACGCTAGGTGTGTTCTTAGGCGAGACGGTTGTGTACGCCGCCTTCTTTCCCTGAGACCAAGCCAGCTTAAGGAGGTGATTGGCTATGGCTATTTGGAGCTTGTTGCCCCGGCAAGAGGGAAGGACAGCTATGGTGTCAAGCGCCGCAATCTGCTGGATTGGGAGCGCCTCTCCCAATCCAGGCAAGCGATCTTTGAGAGAATGGTCTTTTGTCAAATCTAATTCGAGAAGCCCATAGGCGCAAAGCTTTCCTTCGACGAACACGCCAATGGCAGACCCGCTTTCGATGTAGGCTTGGATCTCGCTCTCTGTGGAGCTTACAAAAAGCTCGCTTGGGGTAGTGGAAACAACTTCTTCCTGGCAGGAAACGCAAGAGCCCAGGTCGGAGCTAGCCAAAGGCTTGATCTCGGCTTGAGCCAGGCGCTTCTGGTTTTCTTCTATAACAAAGATCTCCAAGGTGTCCTCCATGGATGCATTTTCACGAATGCAAAGCCCTGTAGCATTTGCAAAGCCTTGCTGCCTATAAAAGCTATTTCACGAAAAACCTGATCATCTTGTCGTATGTCTTTGTGTAGGGATGGTAGCGCATAGGAAGGTCAAGGAGCGTTGACTTGTCCACGATGCTTTTTATATGCGAGAACGTGTCAAAGCTGAACTTTCCGTGGTAGCTGCCCATTCCGCTTTCTCCGACCCCGCCAAACCCCATGTGGGTTGTAGCAAGGTGGATTATGGTGTCATTGACGCACCCGCCTCCGAAGGAGACCCCTTTGAGCACCCGATCCTGCGAATCCTTGTCCTCAGAGAAGAGGTAAAGCGCCAGCGGGTTGGGATGGGCCTTGATCATGCCAAGGGCCTCAGAGAGCGTCTCGTATGTTATGACAGGAAGAACGGGGCCAAAGATCTCTTCCTGCATGATCGGATCATCCAGCGAGCAGTTGTCAAGTATTGTAGGGAATATCTTTCCGGTAGCCTCGTCGTGCTCTCCGCCGTAATACACTTTTTCCTTGGCGATCAGGCTGCAGACGCGCTTGAAGTGCTTTTCGTTTATTATCTTCGGCAGGTTTTCGTAGTTCTTCTCCGGGAAGGCCGCATTCATCTCAGCCGCCAGGAGCTTAAGGAACTCCGCTTTCACGGTCTTGTCTACCAGCAGGTAGTCAGGCGCCACGCATGTCTGGCCAGCGTTAAGTATCTTGCCGAAAGCAAGCCTTTTTGCGGCTAGTGGAAGCTTTGCTGTCCTGTCCACTATGCAGGGGCTTTTCCCGCCTAGCTCAAGGCTCACGGGAGTCAGGTGCCTGGCGGCTGATTCCATGACAAACTTGCCCACTGCGGCGCTTCCAGTAAAGAAGATATAGTCAAACTTCTCGGCCAGCAGGTCTTGGTTTTCCATGCGCCCGCCCTCGACAACTGTCACGTGCTCTGGCGCGAAGCATTTGGCCGCTATGGACGCCAAGACATGCGAGGTGTTGATGGAGAACGCTGATGGCTTGAGGATGGCGCAGTTGCCAGCGGCTAGGGCGCCTGACAGGGGCGCCAGCGAGAGCTGCACCGGGTAGTTCCATGGCGAAAGTATGAGCGCCAGCCCGTAAGGGCTTGCCAGCTCATAGCTCTTGGACGGGAACTGCGCCAAGGGGGTCTTGCGCCTTTGGGGCTTTATCCAGCTGGGAAGATGCTTGATTAAGTGCCTCAGATCCTCGCGAACAATGCCAAGCTCAGTCATGTAGCTTTCTGACGGGGATTTGCGCAAGTCTTCGTGCAGCGCGTCAAAGAGCTTCTGCTCGTCCTCAACCAAAGCGGCTTGAAGCTTTTTTAGCGCAGCCATGCGAAAATCCAATGGCAGAGTGTAGCCCTTTTCGAAAAATTCTCTTTGGCTTGATACTATGTCGCCTATTCGGGATTTGATAATACCATCCTCCTTTGAGCGTCCCCAAGGGCCTGGCTTCTAAAGCGCATATCCCAAAAAATAAGTATACTGGCTCGAAAAAAGCCTTTGGTGATTCGCCCTTGAACATTGGGCAAACGCTATCTGGCGCCAGCGAAAGTTTGGGATACGCGCGAAGACCCAATTGCTGTATATCTTCGTTGTTTGGGATATGCTTTTACTATAATATTAACCGCATCCAGAGAAAAAGTCAAATGGGCTATTGAGGCATCAGTTCCAGTCCGTCTTCGAATCTGCGGAAAACCGCCCATTTTTGGGGAGAATCGAGTTTTTGGGGGCAACTTGAAATTTCAAAGCTTGCCACTCATTTTCAAAAAAGGCTTGCTAATAATCAAAAGCTTGCTTTTTAGTGCATATCCCAAAATTCCGTATTGGAGCCGGAAAAGTCCTGGCAAATGCTTCAACTAGTTTGCTCGGGCTTCTGCGAGCAAACACCCGGACTTTTACGCACCTCGGATATAATTTTGGGATATGCTCTTAGAACTCATAAATTTAGCCTGTAAAAGAAAAATGTCTGAAACTTTGATCTTATGGGATATTTTGAGCCCTAGCCCGTTTGGCTTTGCTTTTTTATACGCAAAAACCCCGGATTCCGGAGCGTTCAGCTCTGTCGGTTTTAGTGAATCATATATTTTTCTTGAAACAATAGCGATTTCCAGCTTTTTTACTCCCCTAATACTTGCGCAGCCGCCAAAAGATTCTTTTGACTTTTGTCAGCTCTTATATTACTATTTGTAAGCAAGGCTTGCAGGATAGCAAGCTCTGGAGCAATACCAGTTCTTAGAAAAGCGAAACAGGAGGCACATATGGCAGAAAAATGGTGGCAAAGCGCCGTGGCATACCAAATATACCCCAGAAGCTTTCAGGACAGCAACGCAGACGGGATAGGAGACATCGCGGGAATAATATCAAGGCTGGACTACTTGGAGAAGCTGGGCATCGACGCGATCTGGCTCTCTCCTGTATGCCGCAGCCCGCAAGACGATTTCGGGTATGACATTTCCGATTACCAAGACATAGATCCCATGTTCGGCACATTGAATGACATGGACAAGCTGGTGGCTGAATCAAAGAACCGGGGGATAGCGATTGTGCTGGACCTGGTCTTGAACCACACCTCAGATGAGCACCCATGGTTCATCGAGGCCAAGAAAAGCAGGGACAACATCTACCATGACTACTATGTCTGGAGAGACGGAGACGAAAGCGCCCCTCCAAACGGCCTGCTTGCCGCATTCAGCGGGTCGGCGTGGGAATGGGTGCCTGAGCTCAAGCAGTGGTACCTGCACCAATTCTCCAAGAAGCAGCCAGACCTGAACTGGGACAACCCAGCTGTTCGCCAGGAGATCTACAGGATGATCCGCTGGTGGATGGATCGCGGAGTAGGCGGGTTCAGGCTGGATGTCATAGACCTGGTTGGCAAAGAGCCAGATCGGCTGATCACAGGCAATGGCCCGAAGCTTCACGACTACCTCCATGAGCTCAGCAAGGAGACGTTCCAAAAGGGAGACCTGATGGTTGTAGGTGAAACCTGGAGCGCCAGCACCGAGGACGCGAAGATCTACAGCAACCCTGACGGATCAGAGTTTTCCATGGTGTTCCAGTTCGAGCACATAATGCTTGACCAGTTGCCTGGCAAGGATAAGTGGGATCTGGCACCGCTTGATTTCATGGCGCTAAAAAAGGTCTTTACCCATTGGCAGAAAGAGCTTCATGGGGTCGGATGGAACAGCTTGTTCTGGAACAACCACGACTTGCCCCGAATAGTTTCCCGCTGGGGAAATGACAAGGAGTACAGGGTGCAGTCAGCCAAAATGCTGGCGATACTCCTTCATGGCCTGCAGGGCACCCCGTACATCTACCAGGGGGAAGAGCTTGGGATGACCAATGCAACCTTTTCTTCAACAGAGGGGCTAAGGGACATCGAGAGCCTGAACATGCACGCGGATCGCCTGTCAAAGGGCTATTCCGAAGAAGAGATCATGAAGTCCATAAACGCAAAAGGCAGGGACAACGCCAGAACCCCAATGCAATGGGACAGCTCGGAGAATGCCGGTTTCACCCTGGGAACTCCCTGGATAGAGGTAAACCCCAACTACAAAGAGATAAACGCGGCTTCTCAGACAGATGACGAGGACTCGATCTTCTCCTGTTACAGAAAGCTCATAGCGCTCAGGAAAACCAACCCGGTTTTTGCCTTCGGGGACTTTGCCATTCTTCTCGAAGACGATCCCCATGTTTTCACATACAAGAGACAGTACAAAGACCAAGAGATGCTGGTCGCCGTCAACTTCTTCTCCCAGGAGGAGCCTTTCTTTGGCAGGGTGGACACCAGCGGCATGAAGCTGGCCCTAAGCAACTACAAAGGGGAGAGCGATACGCTTAGGCCGTATGAAGCCAGGCTGTATATAGCAAACCCCAGGGGATTTTAAAGGGTTTTAGCTTAAGAAAAGCGGGGGCAAGCCGCAAGGCTTGAGATTTTGGCAGCAGACGCGCTTTAAGGGCACTCCCAATAAAATAATAAAAAGTCCTAGAGCATATCCCAAAATTCCAAAAGTGGCGCAGCGAAAGTCACCGCGATGCTTCTACGCGTGACTTTCGCAAGCCATAAAATTAATTTTGGGATATGCTCCTAGCTCGGAACTTGGATGAAAGCAAATTTCTGTTCCGAGCATAGGGCTTTCAAGCCTTTACAGGATGCCTTTTAGTGCGCAATGCCGCCAGAGGGGGCATTATGAAGAAGAATTCATTCTGGAAACGTTGGCAAGCATGGGTGGTAGGTTTGCTCGTGCTCGGCTTGGTGATATTGCCGATTAGCGAGGGCGAAGCTTTTGTGAAACGCGATGCGCCAGCTTACGAAGAAGCGCGGAACAGCCAGATCTCAGAAGCGCTTGCCGCCGATGAATCGACAGACACGCTAAAAAACGAACAGCCTGTCGAATCTGCGGGAAAAACGGTTTCTGCAGAGTCATCACAAACGGCTGAACAGGAATCCCAGCTTGCTTCGAGCTTTGGGGAGAATGTTAGCCAAACACAAAAGCCAAGTGATGATAATGAAAATCTGGGCGTTGGGACAGAGGCGTCTGCAGAGAAGACGGCAGAGCCATCTCCTGCGGCAACAAACAGCCCGTCTCCAGCGCCGACGGCAACAAATAGCCCGTCTCCGGCACCAACCGCGACAAACAGTCCGTCTCCGGTGCCTACGGCAACAAATAGTCCATCTCCGGCACCAACGGCAACAAACAGTCCGTCTCCGGTGCCTACGGCAACAGCAACAAAAGCTCCATTGCCTACGGCTACGGCAACAAAGGTTCCATTGCCTACGGCAACAGCAACAAAGGTTCCATTGCCTACGGCTACGGCAACAAAGGCTCCATTGCCTACGGCTACAGCAACAAAGGTTCCATTGCCTACGGCTACGGCAACAAAGACGCCGTCTCCGGCGCCAACAGCGACAAACAGTCCGTCTCCAGCGCCAACGGCAACAAACAGTCCGTCACCGGCACCAACAGCGACAAACAGTCCGTCTCCAGCGCCAACAGCGACAAACAGTCCGTCGCCAGCGCCAACAGCGATAAACAGTCCGTCTCCGGCACCCACGGCGACAAACAGTCCGTCTCCAGCGCCTACAGCAACAAAGATTCCGGCTCCGGTTAAGACTGAGAAGCCGCCCGATCCAACGCCGGTTCCTGCTCCTGTTGAAGAGACGCCTGGCGAAAAGCGGCCTATAACGATTGTTTCAGTGCAACCCAAAGTCAATCGAAACGAAGAGGTTACGCTGACCATTCAAGGCGAGCCCAACACGAATTACTTTTTGGAAGTAATCTACAAGAGCGTGAGCAAAGCTGATGGGTTGGGAAACAAGACTTCTGACTCAAACGGAATGGTTTCTTGGACTTGGAAGATAGGCGGAAGGACATCGATTGGCCCGTTTCGCGCTACGGTTGAAGGCGGGGGCGACAAAGTAAGGCTTGATTTTGAAGTGGTTGATTGAGATAAGCCCTTGCCGGCGATGCTGGCAAGGGCTTTTGTGTTTGAATTAAGCTGTTTCCAGGAATCATCGAATTGGATAAAACATCCTGGAACCTAATGTTGACAAACTAGCAACATAGGATATAATTGAATATACGAATATAGGTGCGAAGAGCCCATTTCGAGAATGGCAATATTGGAAGCATTGATTGGCAATCATGGTCATTTCTCCATTTGGCGATGGCACCCTGCTGTTTTGCGGAATATGGCCATGGCCATACAAGAAGAACCTTGCTGTTAAGCCTGTGATGTAGCCTACTGCATACAAGACGGAGCCAAGGCCATACAAGAAGAACCCTGCTGTTAGGCCCGTGATATAGCCTGCCGCAAATATTTTATCTTTTGGAATGAGGCGACAAATGATGAAAATTGGAAGAGAATCCGAGACTCTTGAATTTAGGATGTCTGAAACTGAAATGGGCAAGGGGATTGAGACGATATCTGCCATGCTCAATAAGCAGGGTTATGGCGAGATTTATTTCGGAGTAAGCAATGACGGGACTCCTGTTGGCATTACGGTAGGAGACGAAACCATCAGAGCCTTTAGCCAAGAAATTTACAACAATATCAAGCCAGAGATTAACCCTGCTATATTGGTTGTGGAGTTCGAGGGAAAGACCTGTGTGCGCATCGAATTCAAAGGCGGCAATCCTCCGTATTACGCTTTTGACAAGCCTTATGTTCGTGTATCCACAGAAAGCAAGCTAATGATGCCCGATGAGCTAGAGGCGCTCATTCTTCGAAAGCATGCATTAAAAGATGCGAAGTTCGATTCACTGCCAAGCGGATACAGATTATCTGATATGACATTCGAAAACCTCAATGCGACGTTCAAGAGAGAAAAGAAAAAATTTCTTGCGACAGAAGACTTTTTGTCTTTCGGGTTGTGTCTTCCTGATGGCACACTGACAAACGCCGGATTGCTCTTTGCTGATGATTCCCCTTTTTTGCAGGCGCGCATTTTTTGCAACCATTGGAACGGACTTACCAAGGGGTCTTTGCTTGGTGCCATTGATTCCAAAGAATTCGAAGGCGCCATTTTATGCTTGCTGCGCGAGAGCGCCGCTTATGTCAGGCTTCATACAAATGTAAGCTGGAGAAAGCTGCCTAACAGACGACTTGACATGCCCAGCTATTCTGAAAGGGCTGTTTTTGAGGTTTTGTCTAACGCCTTAATGCATCGCGACTGGACAATCGTTGGAAGCGAGGTGCATGTAGACATCTACGATGATCGGATTGAGGTCTACTCTCCAGGGGGAATGTTCGATGGATCGCGCATCCAGGAATGTGGCATCGCAAATGTGCCTTCCTCACTCCGCAACCCGATCATTGCTGGCGTCTTCAGCCGTCTCAACTTTGCTGAGCTTCAAGGCAACGGGCTTAAATTGATCAGGGATGAGACAGCTGGCCTTTTTGGCTATTCGGAAAAATTTGCTCCTGAGTTTGATTCTACGCGTTCCGCATTTTTTGTTACATTGAAAGATCTGAATTACAAAAATCCGTTGCGCATTCGCATTGATGAAACCCTAGTGCAATGCAATGATGATGCTAAATTGCAATGCAATGATGAATTTATAATAGCAGGAAAAGTTCTTGAGTTCTGCTCTGAGCCTCGCTCGCGAAAAGATATGCAATTATATAGCGGCATTACAAGCAGAAGCAGCTTCTATATGCGCATAATGAAACCTTTGCTTGATTCTGGGCAGCTGGCGATGACTATCCCGTACAAGCCACAAAGCAAATATCAGAGATACGTAAAATCATAAGCATGGGCTTTGCTTTGCGATAATTCAACAGTGAACACCAATCCAAGAAAAAGCCAGCCGTTATGCGGAATAAAGACCCGTCTGCCATACAAGAAGGAGCCAAGGCCATACAAGAGGAATCTTGCTGATATGCTCGTGATGTAGTCTGCCGCCATACAGGAGAACTTTGCTGATATGGCCATGATGTATCCTGCCGGCATACAAGAAGGGCCAAGGCCATACAAGAAGAGCCCTACATATTTGAGTGCGATAAGCGCCCTGTGAGCACCAAACCCTATAACTGCCGCAATCTCCAAAGGCCTCCGCGCTTCGCGCGGAGGCCTTTTCGTGCCGGGCGAAAAAAATAAAAAAAATCAAAAAAAGAAATCAAATTGCTATTGACATCCATAGTCTACAGGTGTAATATATAGATTACACAGGTAGCCGAAAGGAGCGATGCCATGAACAGGCCTATCAAGCCGATCACAGACGCTGAAGCGGAGATAATGAAGATCCTCTGGCGGGAAGCCCGCCCGCTGTCCTACAAGGAAATACGGACAGAGCTCGAAGCGCGGACGGACTGGAACAAATCCACCATACAGACGATGCTAAGGCGCCTGATTGACAAAGGATCCGTAAAAACCGAGGAGCATTACGTCACTCTGTATAGCGCTGGCATCAGCGAGTCGGAATACATCCATTCCGAGACAGCGCCGTTTCTGGACAGGGTATTTGGAGGCAACGCCATGAAACTGGTTGCCTCGCTTTGTGAAAGCGGGAGACTTACTGCAGACGATATCGAAGAGCTGAAGGGATTTTTCAATGGTGATGAAAATGGGAGCTGAGGCTTTTCGCGTTATCCTAACGATGACGGTTGTAGGAACAGCTCTTGCTTTGGCGCTTTTCGTTTTGAAGCCGCTGATCCGCAACCGGATACCCAAAACCGCTCAATACGGACTCTGGCTTGTTGCGCTTGCCGCGTTTCTGATCCCAGTTCCGGCGCTCATAGCGCTTCCGGGATCTGGCATGCTAAGCGGATTCATAGAGGAAAGGGTCATCTCCGGATCTGAGTACGTCGAGCAGCAGATGCTGGAGCGCACAGGGCATTCAGCGCAAATATCCATTGCTGAAGCTGAGATGATGTCAGCCGAGGACAAAGAGCAGACCATTCAAGTCAGGGCTGACGCGGAACCAGTGGCTTTCTGGCTGGACTTTCTTGTAACGAAGCTCCCGTTCGTTGGAGGGTTTGCGGTATTCTTTGCGTTGATGCTAAATTACTGGGCATTCGCGCTGAGGTTGAGGGAAGGAAACAAAAGGGTTGAGAAAGAATGCAGGGTTCCGGTATTCACTAATCCACAAGTCAAGACCCCAATGCTGGTAGGCTTGATTCGGCCTATCATTGTGTTGCCGCAACGGGAATATGCTCCTGCCCAGCTGGACTGCATGCTGCGGCATGAGCTCACTCACTTGAAGCGGAAGGACATTCTTGTGAAGTGGCTGACGCTAATCGCTTGCTCAATCCACTGGTTCAACCCGATTGCATGGCTCATGAGCCGCGAAATCAGCAGGGCTTGCGAACTTGCCTGCGATGAGTCGGTTATGCGAGGCATGGACAAGAGCGAAAGGCAGACTTACGGAAACATGCTCATCTCTGTAGCGGCTAACAGCGCAATGCCTCGCTCAAGCCTTGCCACTTTGATGTGTGAGGAGAAGAGAACGCTAAAAGAGCGGCTGGGTGCGATTTTGGCCTACAAGAAGCATACGGGCGCGGCTATTCTCATTTCAGCTCTTCTTATCGGCGCAGCGGCGCTTGCCGTGTTTGCGCTTGGCGCAGGGAGTGGTGAAACCTTGGATTACAGGAATGAGCCCCATTTTACAGGGATCGTAACAGAAGCGTATGAAACGGGCATCCTGGTTAAAGCGAACGAGGGAGAAGACATCCGCAGATCGTCTGACTTGTTTCATGTTTCCCTTTCAGCAGAGATCAAGGACAGCAACAGGGTCTTCTCTGTTGGAGATGAAGTGACCGTTTACTTTGACGGCACCATAGCCGAAAGCTATCCAGCCCAGATATTTAAGGTTTACGCAATAGATTTGGAAAGCTTAAGCAATGAGAGCGCCGCTGTGATTCCAGAAGAGTCTCAGCAAGAAACCCCAGTTGCCACAAAGGATCCAGCCATGGACCCAACATTCGCTATCTACGAGGCGATACCCAGCGGCGATTACATGGCAACCTTTCCGAACCGAAACAGCGTCAATCCAGATGATTATGAAAGGCTGGAGGCCAACCCGGAAACAGGATGGATTGAGTTGCGGGGCACAGTTACTGTGGTTGCGACGCTTCCAGCCGGAACCGCTTCCTTCACTTTATACTATGCCCATGCAGGAACAAACCAGGAAGGAATAAGCTTCGCGGAAGGCGGATTCGACAAGCTTGAGGAACCGGCGATCATCATGGGCGATTTTGCTGCAGAGGAATGGTTCCCGGAAGGCTTTCATGGCCATATATGGGTAATTATATTAGACGAAGAGGGGGTCGAGCATTACAGCGACATTGTCAATGTGATTTATGAGCCGGAAGCGAACAACTCAGAGCAATAAAAAAGTCTGTCGTCTATATGGGAAAACAGTGTTCTTCCCGAGAGGTTTCCCAGATGACAGAGTCTGCCGCTACAGCCGCCAGAGGCCTAGTCAAGAGGCAGATTGGGTTCGATCCGTTTAAGCCGTCTTCCCCATTTGGAAGACGGCTTTTCTGTTTTTAGCAAGTTTTCGTCAGCATGCGATGATTTGCGCATTGTTATTGTTGCCGCTATGTGATATCATGAGAGCATATTCCCAAATAGGCGCTGCCATTGAAAAATTTTGGGACGCTCGTATGAGCTTTTGCCATAAATTTACATAACCAATCGAGGTGAGGAATGTTCACAGAAAAGCACCAAAGGGCAAGGTGGTTTTTTAGCGAAGCTTCAGAGGCCTTGAGTCGCGGTGACAATGAATATGCGAAGGATTGCCTGGACAAGGCGCATGCGTTGCTTAGCCCGCAATCGGAAAGTGTTGAAGAGTTGGATGATCTTTCATGCATTTTGCTGCTTAAGTCAATTTGCGACGCTACCCCCGTAGAGTCAGCCAAATTTTTGAAGGAATCAATCAGGATTGAAGAAAACCTCTTGGGCAGCAGAAAACCGTTTGAAGCAACTTTCTCTTGCGCCAACCTCGCGTCAAAATACAACTTGCTAGGCGATCATTCGAAAGCTATTGGATACGCGGACAGGGTTGACATTGAAAATGTTGTCGAGGTGCGAGGGATGCCCGACATCCTTTTTAGCCTTTACGAAACCTATACCTCTATTCGCGGCAGGAATGACAGCAGAGGCAAAGAGTCTTTGGAAAAGGCCATACGCATCGCAGAGCGATTCGATGATTACCAGAAGTGCGTGGCAGCTTGCATTGAGCTTGCCCACATAGCGTTGCATTACGGAAAAGACAAGGCATCAGCTTTTAGCTACTGCGAGAAGGCTTGGACTCTGGAAACCTGGGATGGCATCAAAGGAAACCTTGGGGTGCTTCACGACATCTGCAAAACGGCATGGGATTGCATCCCCAAAGACAAAGGCGTCACATGGACTTCTAACACCTTGGCAGCGCTGGCTGCGCTTATGGAGTCTGACTACATGTCGCCAGAGATTGCAAAAATGTATCTTATCTCGGTTTACACGCTTGAACTGAAAAATCCCGATAAAGAAAAGTCAAGAGGGAGTTTGGTTGAGAAATGCTTGCTGGTCTTGGGAAATGACAGGAAAATCTTGAAGGCCTGCATGTCTGAGGCCGCTTTGCGAGCCAAATCATATTTATGAGCGCCGGGCCGCATATCTGGCTATGGCAGCTCGCATTGGCTTTCGATTGTTATTGCTGCCGTTTTGTGATATCATTAGGGCGTATCCCCAATAAAAGATAGGCGCGTATAAATATTGGGATATGGAGCATTCAGCCTTAGCGCATTTCCAAAACTCCTGCGTGGCGATGAAAAAGGCAAGCGATGCCTTAACGCGCGGCTTTTCAGAGCCCAACATTAAATTTGCTATATGCGCTTAGACAAGTCGAGGTGAGAGATGGCCGAGGAAATACGCGAAAGGACAAAGTGGTTTCTTGACGAAACTTTAGAAGCCCTGCGTCGCGATGACAAAGTTTATGCTTGGAAATGCTTGGAAAGTGTGCAATCTTTGATTAGCCCAGACACGAAAGATACCGAAGAGTTAGGAGAGCTTGCATGCGTTTTGCAGCTTAAGTCCATATGCTCCACAAATCCAAAAGAGTCAGCCGACTTTTTGAAAGAGTCTATAAGGATTGAAGAAAGCCTCTATGGCAGCAGAAACCCGATAGAAGAAATGGTCTCGTGCGTCAGTCTTTCGTCAAAGTACAGCGATCTAGGCGACTACGCAAAAGCTATTGAATACGCGGACAAGGTTGACATTGACAGTATTAGCGAGGCATATGGGCTGTCCATTCTCTTTGGCCTTTACGGGACGTATTCTACAATTCGCGGCAAGAATGACAGCAAAGCCAAAAAGGCCATTTTAAAGTACAAGCTCTTTGCAGAGCGGTATGATGACATGCAGAAGCACGTGACGGCTTGCAACGAGCTTGCCTACATAGCCTTGAATCTTGAAAAGGACAAGGCTTCAGCTTTCAGCTACTGCGAGCAGGCTTGGGCCTCAGCAACCAGGGACGGCTTTAAGAACATAAAAGACCTTGGGCCGCTGCTAAACACCTGCAAAACGGCTTGGGAGTGCATCCCCAAAAGAAAAGGCGTCCTTTGGTCTCGCCGCATCATGTCAACGATGGCTATGATTATAGAATCTGGCTACATGACTCCTGAGATCGCGAAAATGTATCTTACCTCAGCCTACACGCTTGAGATCAAAAATCCCAAAGAAAAAGCCCATAAAGACTGGGTGGCGAAATGCACTAAAGCCTTTGGGAATGACAAGAATGCCTTGGCTGCCTGTTTGGCTGAGGCCACCCATCGCGCTAAAATATATTTGTGAGAAACCTGAGTGAAAAAGCCGTCCTGATGGTTTCTCTCGCGAATTTTGGATAAGCTCTATCTATTCTTGCAGTATCCGAAGCGGCCAGACTGCTTCTGAGGCATAAAAATTTCCACATTAGAGCGATTGTCAGCATAAGGCCGTCTTTTCAGCTGGAAAGACGGCCTTATGTTGCTGTTGGCGTTCTCGGTTGCCTGGCTGCGCCAACTCCCTTTGAGTTGTCATTGCCATTGCCATTGCTATTGCCATTGCCATTGCTATTGTTTCTGCTTTGTGATAAAATAAAAGCACCAATAACCAAGCGAGGTGAGAAATGGCTAGAAAAAATGGCGAAAGAGTAAG
>JAISWZ010000486.1 GCA_031270945.1 Clostridiales bacterium
GTCTTGATCATGGGAACATCCTGCAAATGGTACGGACTGCCCAGGCTTACAAATAAGGTAGGGATCTCAGAGACAAACCAAGGAACGTCATTTCCCATGCCCTTGAACCCTTTCCAGTCGATTCTGATGACGGTGTTTTCGCTTTCGGGCTGAAAATTGGCGACATATAGGGCGAGATCGTAGTTGCCAGTAAAGTCAGAAGGCTTCCCGGTCAGCTCCTTCAGGGAGTTTCTGGCACGGAAAAGTGAGGCGGCCTTTGCGAAAATGGAAGCGCCTTCATCTGCCAGAACTGAGAGTCCAGCCAGCGCCCTCCTGTCTCGCAAAGTTGGCTCAAAGCCCATATTGCGGAGCTTCGCCATAAGCTTTTTCTTTAGCCGCGTGTTTGGGCTGTCGTTTGGCTCCAGGACATTCAAGTAAACCCTTGGGTATTTCTTTGGAGAAACAGGAAGCAGGCCCTGGGTGTCCTTCACAAGTGTAATCGCCTTGTCAGCGCACTGCGCCGCTAGCCGCTTGTGCTCGGGGCATCCCAGAATGCTTAGGCTGCTTTGGCTAAGAGCTTTTCCATCCAGGTGAAGGCCAAGAGAAGCCTTCAACCCCAGTATCCGAATTACGGCGTCGTCCAGCCGCTTCTTTGACAGAATACCTTTTTCCAGGCCTTGAAGCATAAGGTTGAAGTCTGACTCCAGATCTCTGGCAAACAAGAATACGTCAGCGCCATTCTCAATACATAGAGGAACTGCCAGCTCGCGCCTCATAGCAATCCTAAATCCTGCCATGGGTGTTGCATCTGTGGCTATGAGCCCGTTAAATCCAAGCTTTTCCCGAAGAAGCCCCTGCATCAGCTCTTTTGACAGGCTGGCGGGCACAGTCTTTCCTGTTTCTCCGCCTAGGCGGGCCTGCCAAGCGGGCTGGGCGATATGCCCTACCATAAAGGACTTGACGCCTGAAGCGATTAAGGCTTCGTATACGCGCCCATAGGAAGAAGTCCATTCATCGCAGGACAGGCTGTTAACGCTGGTCAAGAGATGCTGATCCCGTTCGTCCACTCCGTCTCCAGGGAAATGCTTGACTGTAGCCGCCAACCCGCAGTCTTGCGCCGCTTGGACATACGCCTTTGACATGGCAAGAACCCGCTCTGGATCGCTTCCAAAGGTTCTTAAATTTGTGATCGGATTGCGAAAGTTTAAGTCGATGTCAGATACAGGCGCAAAGGCCCAGTTGATGCCAATCGCCTTTCCCTCAAGGCAGATCGCCTTGGCTATGGCGCTTGCCAGTTCGAGATCGTTCGTGGCCGCCGCTTGCATGGCGGATCCAAACATTGTTCCGTCAGAAGCGGCCCCATTCCCGCCCATCTCCAGGTTTCCCGCAATAAGCATGGGGATTTTTGAATTTTCCTGCAAAATTTTTATGGTGTTTGCACTTTGAACCCCCTTCATGGGGCGAAACATGATTCCTCCAATACCCTTTTCTGCCAGCCCTAATAAGTCCTGCTTTCGCGTGGACACGCCAAGTGGGCAGAACAGCTGGGATATCTTTTCTTTCTCGGACATCGAGCCAAGAGTCTCGCGAACCCACGCCAGCGCCTCGCTATCTAGAAAGAACGGCGCTTTCTCCAAAATCCGATCTAGTTCCACAAGCGCAACCCGCCCTTCTTTCGGTTTTCCGCAAGCATAGCCTCTCCCTCAGCCCTGCTCATCCTTTTGCTGTTGACGTTTGCCATGACTTGCACGTCTTTGTCCCGGAGCTTGTAAAACTTTAGAAGAGCGAATATCGCAAGCGTAGCTCCCAGGGCCGGGAAGATGGAGATCAAAATCCAGATTCCCTTTGCGGCTTCAACTGGCTGCTCTGGGGTCACAAGGACTCCGTTTACATATTCAGCCGACCTGTATCCAAACCTCCACCCCAGAAGCCCCATCGCGATAAATCCGGACATGGCCCCAGTAATCTTTGTCGTAAATGTCTGGATGGAGAATGTGATTCCCTCAGTCCTGCGAGCGCTTGAATACGCGCCGTACTCAACGCAGTCGGCGGCAAACATGTAGGACATCACTGTGCTGCAGGAAGCGCCAATGCCACGGATCGCGCTAAGGATAAGAAAAAGCGCGAACCTGCTTCCCTCATAGCCCGTTATGTAAATGGCTATGCTTGTAGCAACCATAAGCGCCAAGCCAAACAAAAAGATGGCGAGCTTGTCAAAGACCTTTACCAGCCTTGAGGCGAAGATGGAGACGAGGGGCGCTCCAGCCATCGTAGAGATGACCAAAAGCATATACTTGCCGCTGTCTCCCAGGTTGACGTTGGCGAAATATAGAGGGAGCACTGTCGTGGTGTTGGTTGCGTTAGCCAGCACCAAGGATCCGAAAAAGGCTAGAAGCTGGCTGTTGCTCTTGACGCTTGAAAAGATGTCCAAAAGCTTGGGAGGCTGGCTGTCGGGATCCACGAACCGCTCTACCGCGTTTGAGCTCAAGCCCCTGATCAAAAGAAAGCCTGATATTGCCACAACTGCAGAAACAGATAGCCAAGCCATAAACGGATTAGGTGGATTGGAAGGATTAGATGGATTGGAAGGATTAGATAGATTGCCCCATAGCCTTGTGAAAAGAGATACCAGAGGCACTGTCAAAACCATAGCCGCCATTATCCCCAGAACGCTGTGAAGCCTGCCTCTGGCTATAAGGGCGGTTCGCTCCTGCAAGTCGCTGGTCATGGCCGCTGACAGGGAGTTGGCTGGCACATCGCATATGGTGTAAGCCATTCCCCAGAGAATGTACAAAGCGGCGCAGACACCGGTCTTGACATTTAGGGGCCAGCTTACGGGAACGCAGAACAAAAGGACTGTAAACGCTGGAACCAGGAAGGATGACAGCTTAAGCCAAGGCTTGAACCTGCCAGAGGGTAGTCTGCTTCTGTCCACTATGGCCCCGAACATCGGATCATTGGCGGCGTCCCAAACCCGGGCCGCCACAATAATCAAAGCGACAGCGCCAGCCGTGATCCCCATCACGTCCGTGAAGTAGTTTTGAAGGTAGTTCATGACGAATAGATAGATCAGGTTTTGGCCCGCGAAGAACAGGCCGTATGATACCCGCTCCTTGCTTGTTATCATGGGATCCCCCTCGCAAAGTCTTTCCCAGGTTTCTGGTTTCATTTGCTAAGCCTTGGTTTCTCGGGTTTCTGGTTTCATATGCCAAGCCTTGGTTTCTCAGGTTTCTCTTTTCATCTGCTAAGCCTTGGTTTCTCAGGTTTTTGGTTTCGTATGCCAAGCCTTGGTTTCTCAGATTTCTCTTTCACATGCCAAGCCTTGGTTTCTCAGGTTTCTAGTTTCATATGCCAAGTCTGGTTTCATAACTTTTGCCTTCCTGAGATATTTATGATACAATTGTATCATAAGCCTGAAGGCGGTTCAATAGACTAAAGAGATGTGAAACAGGGGGAGGCAATATGTATCATGTAGGCGGCGACAAGCGCCAGGAGCGCTCAGCCGCGTTGATCTGCGCCAGCTTGGAGAAGTTGGCGGAACGCTCTGGATACTCTGGCATAACCATTACCCAGTTGGCCACAGAGGCCGGAGTAGGGCGGGCAACGTTTTATAGGCTCTTCGATGACAAGGACGATGTTGTCCTATACCAGATGGAGCAGGTCTTCGAAGAGCTGCTCTCGCGCTTTGGTCCGGAAAGCGACCATGACGAGGTCTTGCTGGCCTTGCTCGAAGCCTGGTTTAATAGGCGAAGCCTTTTTAAGTCTTTGATTAACGCCGGGCTATACGAAGGGTTCCAGGCAAGGCTGGTTGAGATGCTTGAGATAAAGCTTTTGGCTGTCAAAGAAGAAATGAGGCTTGACGACCGGTCCTGGCGGTATTTCGCACACATGAGGGCTGGCATGCTCTTTGGGGCGCTCAAGGTAGCCATAACGCACTATCCCGAGGACACCCCGGAAAGCGTGATTTTGTCAATGAAACGTCTTTTTGGGAGATAGGGGGGCGAGCGAAAAGAATTGATCCTTTCACTCGCTGTAAGCACGATAAATTTCAAAGACAAAGAACAAAATTTTGCATATGTTTTCTCTCTCGATCATAGCGCCCAAACTTGACGTCATGATCAAGTATTGATATCATAAAAGCATGCCAAAAGTTATTTTTTGAAAGTCCGGGAAAGCGCCGGAACTGGGCATGCTTGCGCTTGGCCCAAAAG
>JAISWZ010000490.1 GCA_031270945.1 Clostridiales bacterium
TGCGCCAGGATCGCTGTGCGAGCTGGAGCGAAAAGAGTCAGGGTGGCATGCCTTGAGTCCAGGGTTGCGATGCTAGCTGAAAAGGACGAGATAACAGCCGCTCTATCTGAGGGGGTAGAAATAATTAACGGGTTCAGCTCCCTAAGCGCTGAGAAGAAAGACGGGAAAGTCCGCTCGATCCAAGGGGTGTTAATTCGAAGCTTCAAGTTCGGTCCCAATGGGCTTGAGATAGACGCCATTTCCGGAAGCGAGCAGAGTCTGGAAACCGACACCCTGATCATAGCCATAGGGCAAAGGATAGGGCTTGAAGAAAGCTTTGGCGTAAAGCTTGGCCGAGGCGGATCTGTAGCTGTTGACTCCAGCATGTCTTCGAGCGTTCCTGGCATATTCGCGGGCGGTGACGCCGTAACAGGCACTCTCTCTGTTGTTGAAGCCATAGCCTCCGGCAGGAAAGCCGCGTCTTCGATAGATCTGTTTCTTGGAGGAGATGGGGTGATTGACGAGGAATACTGCGATCCGGTTGAGCCTTCTAGCAACATAGGCAATCAGGAGTTCAGCATGCAACCTCGTTCTGAATGCTTTGGCGGATGCAACGAAGCCCTAGCCCAGTCCCAGCGCTGTCTGCAGTGCGACTTGAGGCTTAAAATCTCAAAGGTGAAGATGTGGACTGACCCGAGCTTCAAAAAGGCTAAAAGGGAGGCTGGAGCATGACATGCGATAGAGCTTTTAAACCCCTCCCTGCTTTTGAAGAAACAGACTGTCCGGTAGACATCGCGAGAAGCCTTATGTCCATCGCTTCTGAAAGCTCCTGCGGGCGCTGTGTCTACTGCAGGGAAGGCACTAATCAAACAGCCCTGATACTGGAAGACGTGGCGTTAGGCAAAGGTCAGGACGGCGACTACGAGCTTTTGGTAGAGCTTCTCACAGACACCGCCATGCTGTCGGGTTGCGAAATGTCCCAAAAGGCCGCAAAGGAAAGCCTTGACTTGCTTGTTTCCCAGGAAGAGATCTTTTCGCAGCACCTTTTGAGGAAACGCTGCAAAAACCTGGTTTGCAGGGGCTGCTTCACGCTTCACGCCCTTCCTGCGATATGCCAGGGTTGCGGGGCGTGCGCCGCCATCTGTCCCAAAGGCGCCATAAAAGGCGGAGATGGGCTGATACACATAATAGACCAAGAGCTTTGCGACCGTTGCCTCAAATGCGTCTCGGCCTGCCCTAGCCAAGCCATTGCCAAGGCAGGAGCGGTAAAGCCCGAATGCCCGACAGATCCCGTGCCTGTAGGCTCATTCGCTTCGGGAGGGAAAAGGCGCAAACGCAGAGGATAGGGACCGTTGCAGTTCAAAGATTTTGGTTTTTGGTTTTTGGTTTTTGATTTTTTGTTTTTTGTTTTTTGTCTCTTAATTTTATCGTTTAGGAGGGTTTATATGGCCAAGCTTGAGGCTGATGTAATCATAATCGGAGCTGGAGCTTCAGGAATATCCGCAGCTGTAGCGGCTGCCGAGAAAGGCGCTAGCGTCATTCTCATTGAGAAGGGAAGCACCACAGGCGGCGCCGCCAACATGGGCATGGGCTTCTTCGCGGTTGAGTCCGCCTATCAGAAGGCCCAGCTTGTGGGGCTTACAAAGGAAGCGGTTTTCCGCTTCTTCATGGAGTACACCCACTGGCGCGTAGACGCTAGGCTGATTAGGCGGTACATTGAGCAGTCAGCTGACACAATCGAATGGATCGAAAGCATGGGCGTGAAGTTCTTGGGCGCTTACAAGTATTTCGAGCAATCCATGCAGACCTGGCACGTGGTCAAGACCCAAGGATCGAACGCCCCTGCGGAGAGAGCCGCAAGCGGAATGTTCCACGCCCTGACAGAGAGGGCAGAAGAGCTTGGGGTTTTGGTGCTGTACCAGACAAAGGCCAACAAGATACTCTTCGAGGATGGCCACGTTTTCGGAGTCGAAATCGAGTCAAACGGCGAATCCAAAGTGGCTGAGGGCACTTGCGTCATAGTTGCCACAGGCGGATTTGGCGACAGCCCGAAACTGATAAAAGAATATCTTGGATACGAGTGGGGCAAGGATCTGCACTCGTTTCGGATACCTGGAGTTGAGGGCGAAGGCCTGAAGATGCTTTGGGAAGCCGGAGCGGCAAAGACAGCGCCAGTAATGGAGCTGACCTACACAACCCCAGGAGTTACAGACGTATACAAGACCTTGAGCGAGACAATGCGCCAGCCAGGCCTTATGGTGAACTTAGACGGTCTTAGGTTCATCAACGAGGAAATCCTGAACAACACTGTATTTACAGGCAACTCAATCTCGCGCCAGAGAGAGCGCCTTGGATTTACCATAATCGACGAGAGCGTTTTGGCGAGCTACAAAAAGACCGGGCTTGACTATGTGACTGTGCACCACAACATCAAGACCGTGGAGAAATGGGAGAAAGAGCTTCAGAGCTACCTTTCCGGAGAAGAAGCGGAGGCCAGCGGCCTGAGCATGCTGCACAACAAGGATCAAAAAGAGGCCAGAAACCTGTTCGAGGCGGAGTCTATTGAAGATCTGTGCGAGCAAACCGGCATTGACCTTGAAGGCTTGAAGAAGACCATCGCTGAGTACAACGAGTTCGCCACATCAGAAGATCTGCAGTTCTTCAAAAAGCACAGGTACCTCAGGCCGCTTAAGGGCGGAAAGCTTTATGCGGCGAAGCACTTTCCGGCAGGCTACGGCAGCCTTGGCGGAGTCGCTGTCAACGACAAAATGGAGGCGCTTACGCCTGAGGGAAAGAAGATCGAAGGGCTTTACTCATGCGGAACCGACGCTTGCGGAATCTTTGGCGACAGCTACTGCTTCTACTTGCCTGGCAACACCATGGGCTTTGCCGTAAACAGCGGCAGGATAGCCGGATATGAGGCGGTTGCCTTCTTGGATTCGTTGGACGCAGAAGAATAAAAAAAAAAATAAAAAAAGCTTGGCCGCCCGCGCAGCGGGCGGTTGAGCGCTTATCGCTTAAGAGAAAAAGAGTTGCGATATGCCTTTTGGCTTCAAAAATCCTAGATTTCGCACAATGCCTTCAAGAAACTCTTTGTTTGCAAGCTGAAAGACAGATGCATTTTTAGATTCGATCATTTTAAATTTATTAAGAGCATATCCCAAAATTATATCCGAGGCACCGGAAAAATCCGGATGTTTGCTCGCAGAAGCCCGAGCAAACTAGTTGAAGCATTCGCCAGGATTTTGGCGATTTGCCCTTGAACATTGGGCAAACGCTACCGGTGCCATTTCGGAATTTCGGGATATGCACTAGGTAAAGCCAGCCAAAGCGGCGCAAGGGAACCTTGCGCCGCTTTGGGGTTTTGGGGTTTGGTTTTTGGGTTTTGGTTTTTTTGTTTTTTGCTTTTTTTATTTTTTTTATTTGCTTTTTATATTTTTCTTTTTTAAATTTTTTCTTTATTTATTTATTTTTTTCTTTTTTATTTTCTTTTTTTCTTTTATTTATTTTTATTTTTTCTTTTCTTTACTTACTTATTATTGGTCTACCCCTGGCTCGCACTCCAAGTTCTCCCTGGGTTCAGCTTTCGGGGCTTCGGTTATGGCAATGACAGCCTCGCCTCCAACCTCGTCAGCCAGGGCCTTGCCGCCTTGGGCGAGCTTTCCGAAGAGAACCTCGTTTATCAGGGGCTTTTTAATTTCCGTGTCCACTACGCGGATGATCTCCCTGGCCCCAAACTGCTCTGATGTCCCCTTCTTGGCTATGAGCCTGAGAAGGGCCGGCGTAGCCGTAAGCTCGACGTTTTTGGCCTTGAGCTTCTCTGCCAGCGCGTTAAAGGCCTTCTGGGCTATCCTGCAAGCCATAGACTCATCCACCGGCTTGAACAGGACAACTCCGTCCAGGCGGTTGCGGAACTCTGGGGCGAAGACTCTTTCAACTTCCTTTGATATGGCGCCTGTGTTCGACTTTTCCTCAAATCCAATGAGCCTTCTGTTGAGCTCTGTGGCGCCAGCGTTTGAAGTCATGATAATTATGACATGGCGAAAGTCAGCTTTCTTGCCGGAGTTGTCAGTGAGCGTTCCATAGTCCATTATCTGAAGGAGCACGTTCAAGATGTCAATATGGGCTTTTTCGATCTCGTCAAGGAGAAGGACGCAATTGGGCTTCTTTCTTATGGCTTCAGTCATGAGCCCGCCAGACTCGTACCCCACGTATCCCGGAGGGGATCCGATGAGCCTTGCAACCGCATGCTTCTCCTGGTACTCGCTCATGTCAAACCTTTCAAGGGTCAGCGACAGGCATGCCGCCAACTGCTTTGCGATCTCGGTTTTTCCCACTCCAGTAGGCCCCACGAACAGTAAAGAGGCTATTGGCTTGTCAGGATCGTTAAGCCCGGATCTAGACGCCTTGATGGCGTTGACGACAGCTTCGACCGCCTGGTCCTGCCCGAAGATCTTTTTCTTGATGTTGTCCTCAAGGACCATGAGCCGCTCGACTTCGCTTCCCCCAACGGTCTCCTCAGGTATCTTGGCCATCAAGGCGACAGTGCGCTCTATGTCCTGCCTGGTTATGACCCTGGGAAACGGCTTTGACTGAGCCCGGCCTTTTCTCTGGCTCTTCTTTTGGGACGGCTCCTTCATCCTGGCGCTTGCGCCTGTTTCATCCATTACGTCTATCGCCTTGTCAGGCATGTGCCTGTCATTCATGTACTTGGCTGAAAGCTCGCAAATGCGCTCTATTATCTCGTCAGTGTATATGACGTTGTGAAACTTCTCATATTTGCCCTTCACGCCTTTGAGGATTTCAACGCACTGCTCCACAGTAGGCTCGCCTATGTCTATTCTCTGGAACCTTCTGCTCATTGCCCGGTCCTTCTCGAAGTGCTTCTTGTACTCCTCGAAGGTTGTGGATCCTATGAAACGTATTTCGCCTCTTGCCAAGTACGGCTTTATGATCGAGGTCGCGTCCATGCTTCCGCCTGACACCGCGCCAGCGCCCACCGCCGTGTGGATCTCGTCTATATAGAGGATTGGGTTCTTGATTTTTGATATGATGCCCAAGAGCTTTACGACACGCTCTTCGAAATCGCCCCTGTACCTGGTTCCAGCCACAAGGGCGCCCATGTCCAAGGAGTAGATCTCGCAGTCCTGCAGCGCCTTTGGCACCTGCCCGTCGGCTATCCTCTGGGCCAGGCCTTCAACTATCGCGGTTTTCCCCACTCCGGGATCGCCTACGTGAATCGGGTTGTTTTTCAAGCGCCTGCATAAAATCTGGATTGTCCTCTCCAGGACATCCTCCCTGCCCACCATGGGATCAAGGAGCCCCTTTTTAGCCTTGTCCGTGAGGTTCTGGGTGTATGACTGGAGGAAAGAGTCGTCTCTTTCGGCAGGGGTGTCATCCAGCGTGTAGTTCAAGTCTTCGGCGTCATCAACAACCCAAATGAGGTTCGTCTCGTCAACGCCATTCTTGTTCAGGATGTAAGCGGCGTATGACTCCGGCAGGCTGAACATGGCAATCAGGATGTCCCCAAGGGCAAGGCAGTCGCTATTCTTGTTGCGAACCCTCGCCAGCGCCAGCTCCATCATGTGCGTAAGGGAAAAGGAGTCTACCGGGCCAGCGTTCTCCCTTTTGGGGATCTTGCGCTCAAAGTAGAGCAAGAGCTCAGTGATTATGGCGTGCGGATCGCCTCCGCATTCCAGTATCAAGTCCTTTCCCACATCGAACATGAGGGCGGCGTACAGGAAATGCTCGGGCGTGACGTACTCGTGGCATTGAAGCCGCGCCTCGTTCATAGCCACCACATATACCTGGTTGGAAATGCTGTCTAGTTTCATATCCTGTCGCACTTCGCGCGAGTTTCCCCGCGCTATCCCTTGCGGGCGCGCGCTTTGCTCCTTTCGGTTGTCCTGCGAGCGATGCTGGCGAACGGCAATGATTATAACAAAAAACTTTGACGTTCGTCATCGGAATATCTCCCGCTCGCTTGAAGGCTGCTCGCTTCTAATAGCATATCCCACTTTTATCTTATGGCTGCCAAAAATCAGATAGACCTCTTGGCCGCTTTTTTTTGGAACATGCATCAGCGAGCGGTTCTGGCTTAGGCGAAAAGAGTAGCGCTTTTCGCCTAAGTCCGCGGTTGCTCACAAGCGAAACCCAAGAAATTCGTTTCGCAGGCGAGTGTATATCAGCGGCGTAAAGCCTATGATCCTGTTTTGGGCAATTTTTATTTTTTTATTTTTATTTTTATATTTATTTTTTATTTTCTTATCCAGGCGGGCTAAAGCCCGCCATCACCCGCTTCCTCAACAGTCAGCCTCAGAGGGAAGCTTCTCTCCTTTGACATTCGGTCTGTCACAGTTTTCTTGGTCATGGCAATGTCGTATGTATAAACCCCGGCGACACCCCGGCCCGACGTGTGGACGCTAAGCATTATTGCCGTGCCCTGGGTTAGCGACTTGCCAAACACTTTGACCAATACCTCAATGACAAACTCCATTGTCGTCACGTCATCATTATGCATAACTACGGCAAACATTTTAGGCTGCCGAATGCTTGTTCCTGTTTTCGGCCTGGCTTTGGTTTGAGACATACGCGCCGCCACGCGCGCGGCGGCCGGAGCTTGGCGCTTGCGCCAAGCAGCTGCGGGCAGCGTCCAGTGCTCATTGTTTTATTCTGACGAGCGATATGATTTAGAATTTTCTTATCGTTAGCGGGAGCGGCCCGACTGGCAATTGAGGCGGGCAACGATAAGAAAATTCCACATTAAAGCGTCGTCAGTATATTTTATGACGCCAAGCGGGATCATGACAGCAACTCCCACTGTAATCATATGACTCAAGCTCCGGTTTTATTGCATATATTGCGCCGCTTGCCTTGGCAGGGTTCACCTCCAGTGTAGCCCCTTTTGAGGGTATTTACAGTTTTGCCTTTATTTATACTGCTTATGAAAAATTGTCCAGCCTATGGCTTTTCTCGTTTTTATGCTTGATCTTTTTTATGCTCGCAAAAACGTCGATTCTTTGCAGACGCAGTTGATTTTAGGTTCACGCGCCCGAATAAGAAGGATTAAACCCGTTTAAGTTTTGTTGCGCAACACGTGGTACCATTCCCCGTTTTTATTGCCATATATTACATGGGGCTTTCCTGGAAGCTTACAACTAACTTGGCTCATTATATATGTGGGCTTCGTCATAAGTGCGTACCCCAAAATTGAATTTAGAGCTTCGGCATACGCGCTAATGCAGCATGTCCGCCTTAGAAAAATGCCGCCCGAAATTTTCGCTTCTGAGCAAGCATATAATATGCTTGCGGCAAGATCAATAATTAAGTTCTAGCCCGCCTAGGCTTGTTGCCTAAGCAAGCCCATGTTTCCAGGATTTTGGGGCATATTATTAGCCCCCAGCCCCCTTGGAAATCGGGTCATGGCGCGTGAAAAGTTTTTGTGGTATACTGTGAGCGTATCCCGAAACGCGCTTCGCGGCGCGTGAAATCGGGACGCTGCATTATAGTATTCGCCAGCCTTGCTCGCAAGGCCAGCCCTGTTTCTGATGCCAAGAGTCTTGAAAGGGATCTCTTTATGGATTGCAAAGGCTGCAACACCTTAAACCAATTGTTTACGGCCAATTTCGCAAAGGCCTACCAAGGCGCCAGCGGGCGCCGCAAGGCGCTTTTGTGCGAGCGGGCTTACTCCCTGCACATGCGCTGGTTCTACTCCTCAATTGTAGAGGGCACTTACGTGACCCCAGCAAACCTTTACCACGCCCTGTGCGCCAAGGGCAGCAAGGGTCTCCAAGCCCCTGCCCTGAGGGTGACAAAGGCAAGGCAGCAGCTTTTTGACTTCGTGCCAATTGAGTATACCCTGGAAAGCCATCCCGCCAGGCGGGATCTGCTGACTTTGTTGAACGCTTGCTGCCCGGCTTTGACGCTTTTGCCAAGAGACCTTGTTGACTCAGGCTTTGCCAAGGACATCACGCGCAAGCTCTCCATCTGGGATCCTGAATACCTGCATTTCCTGATCCAAGTGGCGATCCGCTTGGGGCTTTTGAGAAAGATGCCTTCTATTCATGCAAGCGTGGCCACAGTTCCGGAAAAGTCCCTGGCTTCTTTCGCAAGCCTTGGAGGGGAAGAGGCTTTTGCGGCCATAGTGAAAGCGGCGATGTCATTCTCCGTTGACATGCTTCGCACCTGGCCGTGGACCAATCCCGGGCTTCGGCCTGAGAGTCTTTCCAACACGCTGGCCAAGCCAACATCCCTGGACGACGTGAGGACGATGGTAATGGAGCGCGAGCGCTGGGACTTCGACGATCTGGACGATGACCGCGAGCCCTGGGGAAACGACATGCGGAGGCTTGGGAGGCTGCTTGACAGGTTCTTCATTACGCCCATGGGCTATTACCTTCAGCTGATCAGGCCGATGTTCAGGCTCCCTTTTGATCTGGACAACGAATTCGACTGCATATCAGACATATACGGGGATTCGGACTGCTCTTTAACCGAGCTGTTCATACCTGCCACAATGTATGTTCCGACAAAGCTTGGCGCGGAATTCTTTGGAAGCAAGCCCTTTGACGATGAGCAGGCGTCTCTTGCCCAAAGCGGCAAGGACGAGATAGTTGACCTCATAGAGAAGGTTGCCAAAGGCGCCCCCAAAGACCTGGAGCCTGTCAGATCTAAGTACTCGCTTATGAAAAACGCCAGCATGATAGTCTACGCCATCAAGTGCAAGCCAGCTGGCGACAACGCGCTGTGGAAGACAATTGAGGTGATCGGAAGCTCCACCCTCTCGTCCTTCTTCAACGAGATCTGCTATGAGTTCTCCCTGGATCCAAGCTCCGAATACAGCTACTGCATGTCCGCTGACGGGAACCCCTTCAGCGAGTACACTTGCGCCTTGAACCCTAGAAAGGCCAAAAAGGTTGAAACCACTACCTTGGATATGCTAAACCTGTTGGAGAAGCAAAAGTTCACTTTAAGGGTGATCGCGACTGACAGCCCGTTCTTTGACACAGGCTATAACTATCTCCCCTATGACCTTCAAATGAAGCTTCAAGTCTCAAAGATAAAGGCGAGAGAAGACGGCACGAGCTATCCTCATGTTGCCAGGAAAAGCTCTGCGTTTTACGATATAGACAACGATTGAGCCAAAGGCTCCCCGCGCGGAGCGCGGGAAAACCCCTGGTTTTAACCAGATAGCTTAGCCGCGTCACCACTTTCTGACGCCCTGTTGCAAGGCGCGGGACTTCTCCCAGCCCAGCCATAAATTTTACTTAAAGCATATCCCAAAATTTATTATAAGGCTTGGAAAAGTAATGCGTTGAAGCATCGCATCCCCATTTTGAATTTTGGGATATGCCCTTATGCGCCTCACTGTCTCAATGCATATTTTATCATTGCTTTTTAGCAAAAGCAAGGGAAATGAGGCGCAAAAAATCGTTTTGGCGGGCCTCCTTGACCTAATGCGGCAAACGAGGCACTTGATATTTGGGAAACAGGCTTTCGTTTGGATATTTCGACTGCAAATTTTTTGGGAATTTGACGCCTATGCATTTTTAACTCAGGCAGCGGCTGCGCGGGAGGGAAAACAAAAGCGGATTTATATTAGCCAAGATAGAGAAAGGGGGAGCGGCTCGCCGCTCCCCCTTTCTGAGCTTTTGATGGTGGGGTTTGGGGGTTTTTTCTTTTAGATTTTTTAAGATTCTTATTTTTCTTTTTGGTTTTTGGGTTCGGGGTTTTGGGTTGCTTTATTTATTTTAAATTATTATCTATTATTTTTTTAAGATTCTTTATGGTTTTTTCTTTATGGCGCCTTCTTTTCTTAAGCTCGAAACACCCGAGTGAAAAGCGCGGTTCCTTTCTCTTGCCTCTGGCGGTCGCTGGCAAATCTTCTTTATTTCATCTTTTCGTATTTTCTCGCTTTTCTCTTTTATTTTCTTTTCTTATTTTATTCTATCTCATGCATCCTTCCCCAATATCAGCATAACATCGCAATCTATGCTTCCATCCACCTCATACTTTGCCTCAGGGTACAGGGTTTTCAGATCCTCGCCTATTCCGGCCTCTTTCGCCTTGATCCTTGTGTAGTCCTTGTAGTCATCCTCGTCTTGGTATGTTTCAAACTTGACGTTGGTATAGCCCAGGCTTTCAAGAAACAGCGCATGCCTTCTGGCCAGGCTGTCTATCCTCGCTCCATTCAAGACAAGTATCGCTTTCGCAAACGAGGCCTCGTCATTGAAGATCCCTGCGATCACGGCTCTGGAGGCTTCTACGTCAAGCATTGTGTACCACTGCCCGCTTATCTTTTTGTCAGTGCCTTTAAGCGAGTGGCTGGAGATGGTCGCGGTTTTCAGCTTGGAAAGCATCTTCGCGTAAGTAATGATATCTTCTTTTGATATGTCGGTTTTTACGTACTCGAAAAGGGTTTGGGCTATCTCGGGCGCTGAGGTGAGAAGCTTTTCGCTCTGGCAGGCCTGGGTGATCAGCGCTTTCAGAAAGAGCCTTTGGGTTTCGGATCTATTCCAATCAGTATAGTAGGCAAGCTCTCCGTCATCCGACTTCCTGAACCTGACCAGCCCTTCAGCGGCGCTGCCGTTAAGGACCTGGAGCCCTGGCTTGAGATCTATGGACAGGCCTTGGGCCGGATCATGGTAGGTGAACTCAAAGGGGACGTCAAACTCCACGCCTCCTACGGCGTCAACTATCTTTCTGAAGGCTTCGAGGTCAACAGCGACGTAGTAGTCCACAGAAACCCCAAGGAGCTCCTGCACCTGCTTTATGGTGTACTGGGCGCCATAGTCGTCGCCTCCATAGTAATAGACCTGGTTTAGCTTGACAATGCCTGAGCTTGGGACATAGTGCTCGCTCTCTTCAAGGACGGCAATGCGGTTTTCCGGGATCTGCACTTGGGTGTCCCTGGGTATTGACGTGAAGTCCAGGTGGTTTTTTGGCGCGTCATAAGTTGCCAGTATCATGGCGTCAGCCCTGCGCCCGCTTGCGTCAAGGCCTAGGACGAGGGCGGTTACCCTTTCTTTTCCAAGGTTGTTGACTAATGTTTCCAGCTCTCCCTCCGGGCGCGAGAAAAAGGCAAGGGCGAAAAAGAGGAGGGCGAATATGCCTAGGTACTTAACTGTTTTTTCCAATTCTAAATCCCCCTTGAAATTTATAGAAACATATTGCTTTCTTGCATATTTTTGTCATTGTTGAAGAATAATAGCAATATGAAGTGAGGCGCGGGCCTGGGGTCCGGTTATCTCCCTGATCCGTCATAATATTATACGTTCAAACAGGCGGCAGGACTGAATGCATATTCCAAAATTCTTGTTAATTTTGGGATATGCGCTGAGACGGGAGCTTTTCGCGGCGCCAAAAGGGGCTTGGGCTTTGCCCAGGGCTCTTTGCTTGCGGCAAAAATTTTTTAAAAGGGAGCGGCATATGAAGACATTCTTAAAACACTGCTATCGCTGCATCAAACACTGCTGTCACTGCAGCCCCAGGCGGATTCTTTTGCTCCTGTGCGCCATGGCGCTCGCATTGTCTGGGAGCAAGCCCCAATCCGGGTACTCCAAGCTCATTCACGGCTTCAGGATTGCGGAAAGGGACGGAGACGTCATAACATACTATCATGAGTCCTCAGGGGCCAGGCTGAAGCACGTGGACTGCCCTGACGAGGAGAAGGCGTTCGCCATAGCCTTCAAGACGGTTCCCTTTGACAACACCGGAGTGAACCACATTTTAGAGCACTGCTTGTTCGAGGGCTCGACAGATCCTGACAGCAAGCCATTCACCTATCTGGTGAACCACACCTCGGCAACATTCCTGAACGCCATGACCTTCTCCAACTTTACGATGTACGCCTTCGCGACACGGGATGAAGGGGAGAACCTGAAGCTGGCCAAGACCTATCTGGACTGCGTGTTTCATCCTTTGGCGCTGGAGGACGAGATGATCTTCAAGCGGGAGGGATGGAGGAGAGAGCTGAATGACGACGGGACATTAGGCCTAAATGGGACAGTGCTAAACGAGATGAAAGGCGCCTACTCTTCCGACTTGGCTTACCTTAGGAAAGAATCAGCCGAATCCCTGTTTCCCCAGACCCCGGCCCAATTTGATTCAGGCGGGTATCCTGATGACATCCCCAACCTGGAGTACGACGAGCTTTTGCGAGTTTACACTGAAAACTGCCATCCTTCAAAGGCTTTGTTCATAGCTTACGGGAAGCAAGACATAAAGGAGCTTTTAAAGCTTTTGGACGAGGGATATCTCGCTTCCATTGACAACCACAAGGCTTACGAAAAGCCCAGCTTGATGGCAAAGGAGCCTCCTTTTCCGAACCCTGTGACGCATGTGGAGGCGTACCCTGCCACTTCAGGAAAGACTGACATATCCCTGAACTTTGTCGCTTGCGACCGGGTTGACGCGCTTGAGACAGCTAAGATGGAGCTGTTCGCTTCCATCCTTCAAGACGGCATGGGATCTCCGCTAAAGAAGGCGACAGTGGAATCAGGCCTGGCTGAAGAGGCTTGGGTTGAGTTTTCAGAGTCAGGGCCGCAATGCTTCATGTCAATAGTTCTTAGGGGAGTGGATCCCCAGAAGCTGGACGAAGCGAAAACCGCAGGCTTTTCCAGCCTTGAGACTGTCGCTAAAAAGGGAGTTCCGGAAAGCTCCATAACGTCGATTGCGAACCGCTACCTTTACGAGATGGCAAGGCGGGCAAACGATTCAAGAAAAGGCATAAGGACCGCCATAGACCTAGTGACCGAGCATGTTTACGGATCCGCCATGACTGATGATGTTTACATCAAGGCGGCAAAGGGGTTTGGGCAAAAGGAGCTGAAAGCGGCGGCGTCTTCGCTTTTGGCCACCAACCACAGGAGCGTTGTGTACCTGGTGCCGGAGATTCCGCAAGAAAAGGATCCGACAGCCTATGACGTAAACGCCATAAAGGCTGAGACTCAAGCTTTTTCGGAGTGGCTGGCCAAGAAGACAAATGTCATTGACGACGCAAGCCTGACGTATGAAATAGTGTCAAAGAGCAAGCCTCCATCGTTTCCTGAGCATGAAGTCTCTGACTTCGGAGGCATGGAGCTTATCCACACGAAGCTTGACACCAAGGGCATATCATCTCTCACTTTGTACCTGGACGCTTCAACTGTCCCTCAGCCCCTGATTGGATACGCGCAAATCTTGGCCAATGTCTTGGGTGACTTCGACTCTTTGCCTGAAAGCTCAAAATCCCTGCTTGGCGAGAGCGCTGGATGCCTGGCGGCTGACCACCCATTTGGCAACGCTTGCGAATACACGCCAAGGCTGCACCTGAACCTGAAAGCGCTGGACAAGAATGCGGGAGAGCTGGCGAAGGCGGCTACAGTCCTTCTTAATCCAGACACGTCCCCTGACAAGTCAGCGGTCAAGAATTATCTAGTAACTGCAAAGTCAAGCATGGATCTAGACTATGAAAACGTGATGCCCATTACTGACGTCCAAGCCCAGACAAGCGATTCCGGCAGGTACCGCTATGAGATGGGAGGCCCGGCGTACCACTCCTTTATATCCAGTCTGCTTGAAAACTTCGAATCCAGTTGGCCAAGGCTTGAAGACAACCTGATTTCAGCCAAAAAGGCGATACTGGATCGGGGGGGAGTTGTTGCCAGCTTCACCGGCTCTGACGATGGGCTGAAAAAGCTGAAGCAAAACGCGGTTCCATTAGCGAAGCTTCTGAAGTCCAGAACAGAAGTGCCAGCAAGGCCAAGCATTGAGTACCGCTTTAACGAGCTAAGCAAAAACACTTCCCATGCCTGGCCTTTGGCTCAAACCCAGAGCGCGGTTCTTGGCGGAAACCTTCTAAGAGCCGGGGAAGAGTTCAACGGCGCGTTCCTTGTGACTTCCTCAATAGTAACATACAGCCTTCTCTGGCCTAAGGTTAGGGACGATGGCGGCGCTTACGGCGTCAGCGTTTCCGCCAACCCAGACGGCACTGTCTTTGTGAAAAGCTACAGGGATCCATCTCCTGGGCAGACATTTGAGGCGGCGGAAAGCATTCCTGATTTCCTGGCGAAAAACATGCCAAGCCTGGCGGAGTTCGCAGGGGTAAGAAACCACGTGCTATCTTGCTGGGACGAAACATGGCGGCCCAACAGGCTTTGGGACTACGGCGCAAAAGTCGAGCTTAAGCTGATAGATCCAGCCGCCATCCTGCAGATCCGGAAAGAGATTCAGGCGGCTGTCCCTGAAGACTGCAAGAGCGACAGCAAAACTTGGAAAAAGCTGCTGGAGCAAGGGATCAGGGCTTCCGGAGGAAGACTTGGCGCTATGCCAGAAAGCCCTGCCTTATCATTTGAAAGAGACGGAATCGGCCATGTGCCGGTTCCGTCTTTTTTTTGGCATTGGCGAGGGAAAAGGCGTGAGATTTAACGCTTGGCTTTTCCGAGCTTTAAATCAATAAAGACGGCTTTCGCTCAAGCCAGCCAGGGCGATCCACTGGTTGCGCTATGAGCGGGGATAAAAAACGTGTCAGGCTGAGGATAGTTCGTTGTGTATAATATCAACGGGCTCGCGGCGCTGGCGCTAGAGGCTCATGCGACAGCAGGGTACATAAGAACGCAACCGCCGCTAGATGCTGACATCAAAACGGAAGAAGGCGTGTCAAGCATCTTACTGTAAATAAGCTTATTTACAGTCACAACGTGCCATTTGCCAGAAAATCGCCAAGGATGAAGGGCAAGAGATCAAATCTTTACGCATATCCCAAAAATAAGTTTAGAGTGATGAGAAAAGCACCGTTAAAGCATCGCTTGCCTTTTCCATCAAACTGCAGGAATTTTCGGATATGCAATAACAGGCGCAATCCGCAAACAAGCGGTTGCCTATCGCAACGGATGCGCCCAGGATTCGAAAGGGGGCTATCCAATGAGGCACATAGTTAAGCGGGCGCTGTCCGCCTTCTTGGCTTTTGCCATTATTTTCGCCAACACGGGCATTGTGTTG
>JAISWZ010000601.1 GCA_031270945.1 Clostridiales bacterium
TGATATAATTAGATTTGATGACAAAGTTCGCTAAGCGTCAAAATTTGAGCTCGCGCCAAAGAGAGGTTGTGATGAAATGCGCCCTAAAGCGCTGTTCTCGTTTTTCTTAACCCTTTCATTTCTTCTAACGGTGTTTCCAGCAACCGCTTACGCCAATACGGCCTATTACCAGCTGGAAGGGGATCTGACCCCTGGCAGCCTCGATATAAAGAACGAGCTTTTCGCATTCTCGGAAGGCGCGGTATATCCAGGCATGGATGAGAAGGTTTCGCACATCAGGCTTGCCAACACAGGAGATGAGCCCATGGCTCTGACCATCAGCTCCAAGAACAAGTCTCCGGACGGGGTGCTTACTCCAGAAAAAAGCCAGCCTCCGCAAACCGCGCCAAGAGTCACCGCTCGCCCTATCGAAGGGCCGGTTCCTGACACCGCTGGCAGCCCAAACCTGTCGGATGTCCTCTGGCTAAAGGTCGAAGCGGGAACACAGATTGTTTATGAAGGCTGGATGGCTGGGTTCGACTCATCTGCCATTCCAGAAAATTCCCTTCCCACGCTGGCGCCAGGCGCCTCGATTGATCTAAAGTTCTCCGCCTCCATGTGGAAAGGGGCTGACAGCAGGTACAATGGATTAGGGGCTGACATGGATGTCTACATATCAGCGGAAAACGCTAACTTCAATCCGGTTCCGACAGCTACTCCGCCTGTCCCGAGCACGCCTACAGCAAAGCCGGATCCGACAGTCAGCCCGGATCCGACAGTCAGCCCTGTTCCAACGGCATCTCCAGTGGCGACAAAAACGCCGGATCCAACAAGCGCCCCCCTTCCAACGGGCCCGCATGATCCGCCCAGCACAGAATCCACCTGGGAGTCCAAGCCAAGCACTTGGAATCCAGCGCTTACTCCTGTTCCAACCAATCCAGCTACGCCAAAGCCAGCAACGCCAAAGCCTGTTGCGACTAAGACGGTTACGCCAGCTGCAGCTAATTCAGCAACCCCTAACATGTCGCCATCTCCCATAGCGCTCCCCACATCCAAGCCGCAAGCGACAGCTTCACCTAGCCCAATAGCGACAGAAGCGTTGCCAAGCGATGCCGCTGCTCCGTCGAAGACCGCTGTTCCAGGCGCAGTCGTGACAGTAGCTCCTAAATCGCCAAAGCCAGCGCCTACCCGCGCTTCCTTGCCTCGAACCGAAGCTCCAGCCGAAACAGAGTTTCCCGAAGAGCTGCCTGAGCGCACTGGCCCGATAATAGTCATCCCAGAGATCAAGCCCATCAGCAACGTAAATAATGAAACCTCCATCCATGTAGGCTCAGCTTCGCTTACAATACTGTCAATGCCCCCGGCGGGCAGGGAGCCTATTCTCCTTGTGGCCATCACCGGCCTCACCTTGCTCTTTGGCGGAATGGCCCTTGTGTACTTTGGCATGAAGAAGCCGAAAAAGAAGGGGGAATGACATGTCCTCAAGGATAAAAGCCCCGGTTCTTGTCTCAATCGGCTCCCTCCTAGCCGCCGCAGGGCTTATCGCAATCTTCTCCATCCAGATAAGCTCCATCTTTTACGAGAAAAACAAGAATGAGCTTCTAGGCAACTGGAGAGAGCAGATAGAGGCAAATCCGCCCTCAGACAGGCTTTCCATAACCCTAGCCAAAGTGGGAGACATCATCCTTGGCGAAGACAACCTGATTCAGGAAAAGATCTTCTCCACCTTCAATCCAGACAGGGTTGTGACCCAAGTAACCGGAATCATCAAGATCCCGAAAATCAACCTCGAAGCGCCTATCCTCACCGGAGTCAGCGCAAGAAACCTCGATATCGGGATAGTGGAGCTCCTGGGATCCCAGCCCATGGGCCATGCCGGCAACTATTGCCTGGCTGGCCACTCCAGCAGAGCCAAAGGCAGACACTTCAACCGCCTTCCGGAGCTCACGTATGATGACGAGGTAATCCTCTTTGATGGGGTGTTCAGCTACAAGTATAAAGTCTACAACATAGTTTCCGTATCTCCCGATGATCCCTGGCCGCTCCAGAACGTGGACACCGAGGCCATCATAACCCTCACTACCTGCGATTACGCATCCACTCCTACAGCCAGGCTGGTGATTCAGGCCAGGCTGGCCGACACCCAGGTAGGCGAGTAAGAAAGCCCTGCGGCACGCCGCAGGGCTAATTTTTTTTATTTTTTATTTTATTTTTATTTTATTTTTATATTTTTTTATTTTATTTTATTTCAATTAGTTAAGTGCCTGTAATAAATCCAAGAGCACCCCTCATAGCTGTCCTGCTCTATCTTTGACACAGTAGCCTCCGAATCGCCCACAACGACTCTTTGGTACATATTGCCTGTGTACTTGTCAAACAGCAAAAACCCGTTCAAGACATAGAATCTCGAAATTTCGGATGTCACCCTGGCGTTCGCCGCCTCAAACTCCATGTTCGCGTAAAAGCTGTAGAGCCCTGGTCCGTCATAGCCGTACTCTTCAGCCAGTTCAGCCTCAAAGTCCTTCTTGAAGTCAGGCAGATATTTCTTGAACAATTCTCCAAAAGCCGCAATCGCGTCCTCGCGGGATATAAACTCTTCTTCCAGCGCTTGATCAACCAGAACGTTTCCTGAAACCACTCCAACCAGCTTTTCCTCAGATAGCCAAGACACATCAGCCCCCAGGTTCTCGGAAACAAACCTGACAGGCAAGTATGTATAGCCCTGGCGTAACATAGGAGCGACGTCCGTCTCCTTCGTGACCCCGTCCACCTTTATCGAAGCGTTTCCTATGACCAGCTCAATCACAGTTCCGTCCTTCTTGATCGTAGCCTTCTTCTCACTGTCGTTCCACCCAATTTCCCCGCCCAGGCTCTCGACAATAGCCCTTATAGGCGCAAGCGTCCTTCCATTCTCTATGATCACGTCAGCGTCCACAATGGAACCGTTTATGATCAAAGGCGTATAGCCAGCGCTTTTCACAGCCTTTATGCCGTTAGGCAGCACAATCTCGTAGCCAGAGCCAGTCCGCTCTATATGATGCTCAATATCAGGCGCCTCTGTGGCGTAAGCGGCAACTGGCATGGCCAGCCATGCCAGAGCTAGCGCAACGGCGAAGATCCGCATTTTTATTACTCCCTTCTAACGCGCCAGCGCTTAGCGCCAAGCGTCTTGATCCGACTAAACTTTCAAAAACAGGTTGCTGTACAATTATAAGCCGACAAATTTTGAGTGTCAACAGCATTTTCCCTCAATTTCCCAGATAGCTGATTTTGGGAACCAGAGACGCACAATGAGAGAGAAATGGCGCGGTTACAGCATTTTTGGCGCTTAAAAGTGTTTTTCAGCCGATGTAAAATATGTTTGACAAAATGTCTGGTGAGTGATATATTGGTCTTGGGTAGGTCGCGAGCGCCAA
>JAISWZ010000639.1 GCA_031270945.1 Clostridiales bacterium
TTGCACGTAGCTGTTGGAAATGTGGGAAATATGCACAAGCCCCTGCGAATTGTCCGGCAAGGAAACTATGGCTCCAAACGGCTTAAGCCTTACAACCTTTCCCTCGTATATAGAACCTATCTTGATCTCAATCTTTTCTGACATTATTACAACTCCCATGTCTGCGCATTATTTCCAATTTCCAGCTTGGATCGGCTTGCGGCGCTTTAGCGCTAGCGTTTGGAAAACGCTTTTAGCCATATCCCATGATTTACTAATGCAGCAAGAGCAAACCGCCCACAGCCATATTAGTCCTGGGATATGCTTTATGCTTGCCAGCAAAAGCGTCAAGAAAATTTATATATTTTCCCTCGCGGCTTTGAGTGAAAGCGCGATTCGCTTCGCAGGCTGGCGCATCCCTGTTGTTGGGCCATGCCCTAAAGGGCAAGCAAATCAATCAAGCCATCTCAAGTGCATATCCAAGGGTCTTGCCTCGAAATACGCAATACGCGGTGCAAGCCCTTATGTAGCCGAGGGCCCTTGAGCCCCCGGCGGGGGCGCGTTTATTTTGCGCCACAAGATGCGCGTACCCAAAACCATTTGCGCTTGGAAAAGCCTACGCCTTTGAAATTTGGGAACGCTCTTGGGCGCGTTACGGCTGCGCCACAGGCTTCGTTGTGATGTTTGGCGTGTGTATCCCAACGATGTCGCTTTTTCTGACAGGTATGCGAACGCCTCTGTTTGTCCCGAATTCCACTATGAAGCAGTCATCGCCGACATCCGATACCTTTCCAAAGAATCCGCTAGTCGTAAGCACGTTGTCGCCAGCCTTGATGCCGGCTTGCATTTCCTTGAGCTTCTTCTCTCTTTTGGATTGGGGCCTGATGCTGAAAAAGTAGAACAGCCCAATAACAGCAGCCCAGAGGACTATCATCAAAATGGGGTTCAGGCCGGTCGCGGCGGCGGCGTCTGCCGCCGGAGTGGCGTTCGAAGCTGCTGTCGACGCCGCTTCCCCGCCTCCAACAACAGTTCCAGCGTCCACAAGCAAAGCGTAAAAGTTTGAAAGCATAGAGTGGTGCCACCCATGCGCAGGGCGTTAGCCCGCTAGGGCAGCGGCTCCTTTCTGGCTTGTATTTGCGCGAAAGCCATAGGCGGAAAGCGCATCCCGAAATTTTCGCGGCTCGCAAAAGTCGCGTGTCGCAACATTAGCTTAAATCTGGGACATGCTCTTTAGTGCATATTCCAAAATTCCTAAAGCGGCGCAGCAAAAGTCATCGCGATGCTTTAACGCGTGACTTTGCAAGCCATAAAATCAATTTTGGGATATGCTTTTAGAATCATCAATTCCTGGAACATTAGTGATAGCCTGTCTGAGCGCATTGCGCTAAAAAACTGCAAGGCTTTCCCTGACATTCCGGAACTTTGGGGTATAGCGCCTATAGTTCAGCTCGAAGCATACAACCATTATATAAAAATAAGCCGCTGCAGTCAAGGATAACAATCTAGAATCAGCCATTGGCCCTGAAATTAAAATGAAGCCAAGACGCCCATGCTTTAGGGATTTATGCTGAAACCCTCAAGCATTCTCTTTTTATGGCTGCTAAAGCAGCCGTTTTCTATCGCAATTCTAATCTGCTCCATCATTGTGTTAAAGAAGAATAAGTTATGCAGCACGCACAACCGCATGGCAAGCATTTCTTTCGCCTTGAACAGGTGCCTGATGTAAGCCCTGGAATGCAGCTTGCATGCGGGGCATTCGCAGCCTTCCTCTAGCGGCCTTGAGTCCTTTGCGTATTGCGCGTTAAGCAAATTCATCCGGCCTTCATGGGTGTAGACGCGCCCGTGCCTTCCGTTTCTGGCGGGGAGAACGCAGTCAAAGAAGTCGACCCCGCGCTCGACGCTCTCAAGAATGTTTGCTGGAGTTCCCACGCCCATGAGATACACCGGCTTTTTTATTGGAAGGCGCGGCACTGTCACATCAAGGATCTCGTACATCTCTTCGTGGGTTTCCCCAACCGCCAGCCCGCCTATGGCGTACCCGTCCAAGTCCATCTCGGATATCCGCTTGGCGTGCTCGATCCTTATGTCAGCGTAGGTTCCGCCTTGGTTGATGCCAAAGAGCATTTGCCTTGCGTTTGTTGCTTCTTCCAGCTCCAAGTGCTTGGCCTTGCACCTTTCAAGCCATCTGGTTGTCCTTGCGACCGAGCTTTCCATGTAGTCCCTGTCGCAGGGGTGCGGGGCGCATTCGTCAAAGGCCATTGCTATTGTCGAACCCAGGTTGGACTGGATCTGAATGCTCTCCTCAGGCCCCATGAATATTTTTTTGCCGTCAACATGGGAGGCGAAGTGCACGCCTTCCTCTTTTATCTTTCTCAGCTGCGCCAAGGAAAACACCTGGAAGCCGCCCGAGTCAGTCAGCATTGGCCCATCCCAGCCCATGAAGGCTCTGGCGCCGCCAAGACCCCTTATCAGCTCGTCTCCAGGCCGGATGTGAAGGTGGTAAGTGTTAGACAGCTCCACCTGGCACTTGACCCTTTTCAAGTCCTCTGAATCAACAGCCCCCTTGATCGCGGCGCATGTGCCGACATTCATGAAGACAGGGGTCTGGATGTCGCCATGAGGGGTTTCTAGGCAGGCCCGCTTTGCCCTGCCCTCAGTTTTTATCAGCTTGTACACTGCATGCACACATCCGGTCGAGGCAAACGCGCAAGCGCGTCACCTGGAAATTCTTCACCAATGATTATATTCTCATTTCAATTCAGTGTCAATCGTCAATTTCCTAAAAATGCTTATGCGCCGCAATCTTTCCGCAGCGCCGCCTCCCCTTCTGGAAGGTTCCTCTTGCACCTTCATGCCGAAATGGGTCTTTTATGCTTATATCGGCCTGTTTTGCCAAGCCGTTAACACATATCCCAAATTTCCGCAAAAGGCGCAGGAAAAGGGGTTGACGTACGGCCAAAGCTATATAGGCTCGGGATAGCCCGTTTGGCTATCAGGCTATCGGCCAAGCAAGCGCGAATGGCTTAGGTTTCTTGTTGCATAATCATTATATTCCTCTGCCCGGCTATTTGATTGTAATCTTTTTAAAGCTCAAGGCGCTTGCGTCTTTATGTCATTATACACGCGGTCACGCAAATATGAAAGCCCTAAATTGACGAGGCGTAAGATTTTAAATCATATTATCGAGAGCGGGCGTTAGCGGGAGCGTCCGTTGCCTTCTTGCCGCTCGTCTGTGCCTCAACACGCGCCCAACCCCTAATTTCTATTCGTTAGGCATCTTGGTCAAGCTTTGCCGGATAATGCAATTATATAGTCAAATCGCAGTCTTGTCAAGCGATATCTTTCGAATTTTGGACATATTTTTCTTTTTTCTCGCTTATGGCACCCCAAGCGGCGCCCTTTGCCATGTCTTCCAATGGGGAACTGGAAACGCATGTTCTGGCTTTACCATTCTCTCGCAGGCGTCGCGCGGGCGCGGATATAGTCGAAATAGTGCAATTTCTTGCATCAAAACCCTAATGTTTTTTAAAAGTCCTCAAAAGTCCTTAAAAAACTCAAAAATCCCTTGCCTTACAATGTGCTGGGCGGTATAATTAATAGTAGTCACAAAAACGCACAAAGCGGTCGAATATATAAGAGAGGGAGCGTACGCTCATCTCGATTGGCCTGGCGCTCACACACGCCGGGGCCGGCGAATTAAAAGCATGTCCCAAGATATTTATTAAGCCTGGAAAAGTCCTAATTTAAGCCTTCGCAGGACTTTTGCGATTTGCGACTGAACATTGGGCAAACGCTAGCTGGCGCTAATAAGTGCATATCCCAAAATTCAGCAAGTGGCGCTGGAAAAGGCATGCGATGCTTTAACGCGTGGCTTTTCCGAGCCCTTAAATTAATTTTGGGATATGCTCTGAGTAACTTTGGGGCATGCGCCAAACGACTTGCCTTGCGAGCGAAAACATCCGCAAAACGAACTCAGCTTTCCCTCGCAAGCATCCACCGTTCGAGCGAAAACGCAAGTCTTTCGCTCAAGCGGATAAACCAAGGCATCCCAAATTTTTAAACGGCGGCTTTGGGGCTTAACGCGCACAAGCCCAAGACAACAACCAGCCTTAAAAATTTGCGCAATGCCATAAAGGGGCGTCAACACGCATGTCGGATACAAACACAAATGGGAGCGGAGGATTAACACAAAGGGAGGCATCTGACAAGCTTGCCGAGCAATTTCTGCGCTCGCTTGACATAATGCCAAAGAGCAGGGAGACCTACCGGAAGAGCATAAACCGCTACCTTGACTGGCTGGGCGACAAGGATCCCATCACTGCCGAAAGGGATGACATCCTGGACTTCAAGGATGACATGATGGAGAGAAGCTCCCCGTACACGGTTTCCTGCTACATGACAATAGTCCGCGGATTCTACGCTCACCTCGAAAAAGAGGGGCTGGCGGAAAACATAGCGGTCGGAATCAAAGGCGCCGCTCGCGGCCACACCTTCAGCAAGGACGCCTTGACTGTCAGCCAGGCGAAGAGGGTTCTCGCGATGATGGACAGAACCACCGCAGAGGGGAAGCGGGACTACGCTTTATTAAACCTGCTTCTGAGAACAGGGATAAGGACCGTTGAAGCCGAAAGGGCCAACATCAATGACATCTGCCGCCGCAACGGCGATGGCAAGGAGGCGCTCCTTCGCATTGAAGGGAAGGGCCGGTGGGCCAAGGAAACCAGCGTCGTCCTTACCACCAAGACAATGGAGCCCTTGATGATCTACCTGGGCGAAAGGTCTGGCGCGACACCCAATGAGCCTCTGTTCATAAGCTTTAGCGACAGGAACAGGGGAGAGAGGCTCACAACCCGCAGCATGAGCCGGATAGCGAAAAACGCCCTGAGAGCCGCAGGCTTCGACAGCAGCCGCCTTACCGCGCACAGCATGAGGCACACCGCGCTCACGCTCTCCCTGATGGGAGAAAACAACGTGCCGCACGATGTGACCAGGCGGGCCGACGAAGAAGGCGTTCCGCGCATCCCGCACATCCAGCGCAGGTTCGACAACCCGCCAGAGAGAACGATAGACGCGTTGCTTGACAGCGGAGAGTAGCTTCGGCTTCGAGAAAATTTGCAGCCTCTGTTCTGCCGGGCAATGCATATCCCAAAATCAGTTTTGGGATATGCTGAGGCTGCTTGCCAAATGTTAGAGGAAGTGCGCCCGCTGGCTTTAACGCAGGGAAAGAAAATAAAAAAAAATAGAAATCAAAAAATAAAAATCAAAAAATAAAATTAAAAATAAAAAGCAAAAATAAAAAGCGAAAAATAAAAAGCAAAAATAAAATAGAAAATTAAAAATAAAAAAATAATAAAATCCGCATCGAGCGCTCGTCATCACTTAATTCAATAAAAACACCGACAACCAACAATGCTGCTCTAACTACAACAGCAAGCCATGGAGGCATTCACATGAACAAAGTTAAGATCACAGTTCTAGAGACTACGCTCAACACAGCGCTTGTCAGCGAATACGGCGTTGCTGGCCTTGGGGTCTGCCCTTTCCTCAAAGAAGGGGATGTGTATTACGCCGACTACGCAAAGCCGGACGGGTTTTGCGATGAGGCTTGGAAGTCAATCCACCAGTTTGTCTTTGCCTTGGCGCATGGCGTTGGCAAGGACGGCAGCCTGCTGTACCACGGGGAATGGGTCTCAAAGCCAGGCGTGTCCATCAACACATGCAGCGACGGCTTGCGCCCAGTTGTCTTCAAGCTTGAGACCACAGACTTGGAGTCGGTGGTTTAGAGCAAAAAAAGACCCTGGCCTGGCCAGGATCTTGGGATATGCACTAAAAAAGAGATCTCGCGAGAGATCTCTTTTTGTTTTGTTTTTTGTTTTTTGTTTTTTGTTTTTTGTTTTTTTGTTTTTGTTTATTTTTTTTTTTTTTTTTTGCTTTTAACTACCTCTGGACCCTGCCTGAAGCGTCGCCGCCAGCCAGCTTAAGCACCGCGTCAACCCCAACCAGGTTGAAGTCGCCTTCGATTGAGTGCTTGAGGCATGAAGCCGCAACCGCGAACTCAATGGTCTTCCTGGAATCAAAGCCCTCAAGGCTTGAGTGGATCAGGCCGCCGCCGAAGCTGTCACCGCCGCCTACACGGTCAACGATCTTCATCAGGTACTCCTTGCTGAAGAAATAGTCTTCTCCGTCATAGAGCATTCCAGCCCACTTGTTTTCGCTGGCTGAGATGGAAGAGCGAAGGGTTATGGCAACCTTTTTGAACCCGAACCTCTGGGCCAGCTGAAGGGCTACGTCCTTATAGGCCTCGTGGTTCAATGTTCCCTTGGTGATGTCAGTGTTCTGTGCCTTGATTCCGAAAACGTCAGAGGCGTCTTCCTCATTCGCTATGCAGACGTCAACGAATTCGCAAAGCTTAGCCATCACTTCTCCGGCCTTTTGCTTGCTCCAGAGCTTGTTCCTGTAGTTCAGGTCACAGCTTACGGGGATGCCTTTGGCCTTGGCGGTCTTGACGGCGGCCAGGCAGGAATCGGCTACGTTGTCCCCAAGCGCTGGCGTGATGCCTGTGAAATGGAACCATTCAGCCTTGTCCAGGATCTTGTCCCAGTCAAAATCTGTTGCTGATGATGTTGCGATGGATGAGCCGGCCCTGTCGTAAATGACCTTGGATGGGCGCTGGCTTGCGCCTTTCTCCAGGAAGTAGATGCCTACCCTGTCTCCGCCCCTAACGATTGAGCTGGTATCCACGCCGTACTTGCGAAGCGAGTTCACAGCCGCCTGGCCGATGTCGTGCTTTGGAAGCTTGGTCACAAAAGCCGCGTCGTGCCCGTAGTTTGCCAGAGAGACAGCCACGTTCGCCTCTCCTCCGCCAAAAGTGGCACCAAGGGTATCGGCCTGGAGGAATGTGTAGTACCCCTCCGGCGCAAGGCGAAGCATAATCTCGCCAAATGTCACTACCTTTGCCATTGATGAAACCTCCTGATTTTACGCTATTTCTGCTTCAAGTGCAAGGCGAACCCGCCTATCTCTTCGTTAAGGTAAACAAACTCCGGCTTCCCGTTTGGCAGAAGCACCAAAGTGGATTCGTTGAAAGTCGCTCCCTGCCTCTTCAAGTAGGCCATCGCTCTTTTGACTGAGTTGGTCTGGATCGCGATGTGGCCATGCAGGCCTCTGCCGTTCTTTTTCATAAGCTCAAAGCCTTCGCTTGCGAATATGGATGAGTTTCCGACTTTCTTGTCAAAGCCGAACAGTTTCTTGAACTCGTCCCCAGCTTGGGATGCCGTCTCTTCTGAATCAAAGTTCAAGCCCACGTGCTTGAGCGAGAAGCCAAGAGACAAAACGACAGCCTGGCGGGTCAACTGCTCGATCTTGGCGAAATCGCCTTTGGAGATGAGATCCTTGGTTGCCATCCAGGATCCGCCGCATGCCAGAACCTTGTCATACGCCAGGTAATCCAGGAGGTTGTCCGGGGTCACTCCGCCTGTCGGCACAAACTTGAGCCCGGTGTACGGGGCGGCAAGCGCCTTGATCATTTTGAGTCCGCCAGCGGCCTCAGCCGGGAAGAACTTCACTATCGACAATCCCAGCTCCAGCGCCTGCTCGGCCTCTGAGGGGGTTGAGATGCCAGGTATTATCGGCACTCCCTTAGAAAGGCAGTGGCTTACAACCTTCGGGTTGATGCCGGGGCTGACTATGAACTTCGCGCCAGCGGCGACAGCTTTGTCCGCCTGCTCTGTTGTGAGCACTGTTCCAGCGCCCACAAGCATCTCAGGGTAAGCTTCCGAGATCCGCTTGATGCTTTCCTCTGCGGCCGCTGTCCTGAATGTTATCTCCGCGCACGGGAGCCCGCCATCAATGATGGCTTTTGCCAAAGGGACGGCGCTGTCAGCGCTGTCGATCGCGATCACTGGCACTATGCCAAGGTCGCTGATTTCTTCGAAGATGCTGCTCATTGCTTTCACTCCAATCTTTTTTGCTTGCCTTGAGCGATAGGGCCTTCGCTCCGAGGCATTCGCCAACGCAGCCGCATGATCCGCTTTTGCCCCCACAAAAGGGGGATGCTGGCGAATTCTATGATTGATTGTCATTTGCTTTTCTTTAATACTAGTATACAAGTGTTCTAAAACTAGCATATCATATCCCGGGCTCGTTTACAATAGCAAGAGTGAAATTATTTTTGGCGGGGGCGCTGGGGGTTTAAATATAAGTTAGCCTAATTTTCTGGCCCTGGCAGCGCAACGCGCTGCCAGGGCCAGCATAATCGCAAAAGCTGTGGCAAAGCCGAGAAATATTTTTAAAATTTCTTTTTAAAGGCCGGAATTTTCTTTTCGTTGCCCGCCTCAACCCAGACGGGCCGCTCCCGCTAAGAAGTATATATTAAAAACCTCACGCCTTTCGTATCAACCCTCCGCCTACTTCGCCTCATCCTTTCCTCCCTTGTTTCCCGCAAGCATCTTAAATATAGTGGCAATGCTGAAGGGCTGGCCGTACATGGTAACCCCAAGTCGGTAGATCTTGGCTGCGAGGACTCCCAGGCCGACTACTGAGGCGGCAAGGATAAGGACTGAAAGAAAAGCTTCTAAATAGGAGGCGGCGCCCATGCTTAGCCTGGTTATCATCAGGAACGCTGAAAACGGAGGGATATATGACAAAACTTTGACCCAGGCGCTGTCAACTGTCCTGATTGCGACTATGGCGGCAAAGAATGACGCGACGCCTATCAAAAGGGATATCGTGGATACGGCGTTAGAGTCCTCAGCCCTGCTGACAGTGGACGCCAAGGCGGCGTTTATGAATGCAATATTAAAGAAGCCCAGCAGGAAAAACATGATAAACATGCCGACAAGGGGAAAGGAAAGAGTGCTTGACCCTATCTGGGTCACAACTGACGGGCTGAATTCGCTCCAGTAGGTGATGTTTACGCCGGTGAACAAGAAAGTCGCGAAAATCAGCACGAAGAGCTGGGTAAGGCCGGCGCAGGCCACTGCGAAGACTTTTCCGAACATCAGCTCCGAGGGATTTGCGCTAACGATCAAGAGCTCCATTGCGCGGGACGCTTTTTCTGATACAACCGTGTTTATGACAAGCATGCCGAACATGAGAATGGCGGCATAGAGGAATGTTATCATGAAGTAGGCGACAGGGTAGTTGCCGTAAGCGTCTCCGCCACCAATGGTCTTTATCTCGCCCTTTACCGAGGTGTCAAGGGTTTTTCTCACGCTCTCGGCGTGGGAGGCGGACATGCCGCCTATCAGCGCTTCCCGCTTCGCTAATGTAAAGAGCTCATTAAGCTTGTCAACGACAGTGTACGCGTCAAAATCATAGTCCATTGCGTAAAGCGTATAGTCTGAGCCGTCGTAGACAACAGCGATCTGGCATCTTCCGCTTGAAACCAGAGCTTCGGCTCTTGATGGATCCGTGCCTAGATCCCAGGAAAACTCGGGCACGGCGTTGCGGATTGGGTCAAACAGAGCCTCATCCGCCATCAGGACCGCTGTCGGCACCCCTTTTTCGCCTGAGAAAATGGCGGAGATCCGAGGAAACGAGGTCGTGATCGCGACAACGCCAAGAAGGATGAAGGTAGTAGCAAGAAAGGCCCTGCTCTTCCAGAGCCCGATATATTCAAAGGAGAAAACCGCCAGCGCCTTTTTCAATTCTCATCCCCCGTTTCATCGCTGCCTCCGGCCTTCTCAACGAAGATCTCCTCCAGGCTTGGCTCCTTGACAGTGAACACCTCAGGAGTTGCCCCCTGTTTCCTGATCGCGTCAAAAAGCGCGCCCCTGGCCGAAGGATCAGACAGCGCGACCTCAAACCCAAGGCCTTTCCTCCGTATTCCCTTGCACCAGGATCCAAGCGCATTGCTGACGGCGCTCAACAACTCGTCAGGCACGTATCCGCCAATGGAAGCGTAGTAAATGTTTCGGGGGTAGCTTCTTTTGATGTCATCTATCCTTCCCTCAAGCACCTTTTCCCCTTTGTTTATGATGCAGATCTCCTCGCAGAACTCTTCAACCTGGGACATCTGGTGGCTTGAGAACAAAATGGTCTTGCCCAGGGCGCTTTGCATTTTGACAATGTCCTTGAGTATCTTGGCGTTCACCGGATCCAGCCCGCTAAACGGCTCGTCAAGTATCAGCAGGTCCGGCTCGCTTATCAATGCCACCGCCAGCTGGATCTTTTGCTGGTTCCCTTTAGATAGCGTTTCCAGCTTCCTCTGATAAAACTCCGGAACCTCAAGCTCTTTCAAGAGCCTTTTCGCGTTTTTTTGCGCCGTCTCCTTGGATAGGCCCCTGAGCACCCCTATGTAGATCATCTGCTCTCCAACAAGCCGCCTTGGATACAGCCCCCGCTCTTCAGGAAGGTATCCTATCCTGGCATTGGACTTTCCTGCTGGCTGTCCGTCAATGAGTACAGTCCCTCTGTCAGGCTTGAAGATGTCCATGATTATTCTTAGAGTCGTAGTCTTCCCTGCGCCGTTTCTGCCCAAAAGCCCGTATGCCCGGCCATTTCCGGCGGAAATGCTTATGTTTTTCAGCGCTTGGACAGATCCGAAGCTTTTGGAAACGGAATTCAATTCTACCATGAGCTTCCTCGCATCCCCTTTCGGCGCGTTTTACGCGTGTACTAAAAGCATAATTAATTTGAGGCGCCCGAAAAGTCCGTTCCAGTGCCATTGCGGAATTTTGGGCAGCGACATTATTGTCCGTCATTTCCACACGCTTGTCAAGATGTTTCCACGAATGGAAGCAGGGAACAAGTATCGAATAATGCCCGAAATCATTGCGTTTGCGCGGCTTTTGTCCGTTTATTAGATATTTCTCATCAAGGCCAAAGTTTGTGGCGAACGCAGGTTTCGTCAAAAATGGCGGTGCGCATTCACGCGCCGCCATTCTCGCAAAGACAAAAAGCCAAAAGACAAAAACCCAAAAAACCAAAAACCCAAAAAACCAAAAACCAAAGACCAAAAGCCAAAGCAACCCCCCGGCGCTTGCGCCGGGGGTTCGCTTTGGCTTTTAAATTTTAAATAATGGAGGTTGCGCAAAGCTAGACGCCCACTATAAACCCGTCTTCATCCCACAGGTCATGCCAGTCATTCGCGCCTTCCCACAAGAAAACCTGGCCTTTGACCAGCCTGTTGTTCCGCTCAAGCGTTGCGATGACTGCCATTTCTTCATCTGTAAGGGGATCTTCGGTCATGGCTTTGAGGTTGCTGACATATTCCAGCTCGTGGACAGAAAACGGAATCGGGATCTGGCCTCTTTGCCTGGCCCATTTAAGCGCTACAAGCGCGGGGTGGCAGTTGTGGGAAGCCGCTATTGACCTTAATTCTGGCACTTGAAGATCCGCTATGTCCTCTTCGCAAATGTCTCTCTCGGGACGCTGGGGTGAGCCAAGTGGCATGAAGCCTACAGGCTGAATCCCTTTTTCTGTGAGATAGTCAAAAAGCTCCTTCTGCTGGAAGCAGGGGTGAAGCTCCAGCTCGCATACGGCGGGCTTTACCCTCAAAAGCGGAAGAACAGCTTCAAGCTTTGGTATAGTCATGTTTGAGATGCCGATGTTGCGTACCAGGCCCCTATCATAAAGAGCTTCGAACTGCCTGTATGTGCTGGCGAACTCTTCCGCGCTAAACGGCTTTGAGTCCGGGTTTCTTGAATCCACTCCGCAGTTCGGCGCATGGTAGTTGGGGAACGGCCAGTGGATAAAGAGCATGTCGACATATCCGCACTTCAGGTCTCTTACGCTTTTCTCGCAAGACTCTTCAACTCTCTGGTGCATGTCGTTCCAGACCTTTGTCATGATAAAGAGGTCTTTTCTTTCAACTACCCCTTCATCGAACGCCGCCTGGAACACCTCTCCTATCTGGTCCTCGTTGCCGTAGCAAGCGGCACAGTCAAAAAGCCTGTATCCGCAGCGGATCGCCCCTGCAACCGCAGCTGACACCTGTGCTGGCGAAAACCTGTCTGATCCAAACGTTCCCATTCCCACGCAAGGGATCTGCTCCCCTGTGCCCAGAGTGACCTTTGGCACATCCGCTGGATTGATTTGAGCCATGTGGCACCTCGCTTTTATTTATAGCCTTTCAACTTCCACTTCATTCAAAAGCCGTTCCATGTCTTCGAGCTTGAAAAAGCCGGTTTCCTCGCTAAGCGCCGAGGCCGCTGACATGGCGCTGGCCATTTTCAAAGATTTTTTCGGCGAAAGCCCCTGGGCAAATCCAATGGCGAAGCCCGCTATCATCGAGTCGCCACAGCCTACCGTGTTGACGGCGCTCACCTTTGGAACCTTGGCGCGAAAAGCGCCTTCGCCGCAAACAGCAACAGCGCCGTCAGCGCCCAAAGAGACAACGACCATTTCCACTCCGCGCAGGTGGATCTCCTTTGCCGAAAGAACTATGTCTTCTTGAGTTTCGCAGTTTCGGCCTGACAGCGCTCTTATCTCGTCCAGGTTTGGCTTGACCAGGGACGGCGCCGCTTTTATGCCCATTTCAAGAAGCGCTCCGCTGGTATCCAGGATCACCTTCTTTCCCAGATCCTTGGCGATCTTCACAAGTTTCTGGTACGAAAGCCCGTCAAGCCCCCTGGGGACGCTGCCAGAAATCGATACCACTTGGGCTTCTTTGGCCAGTTCCTGATATTTTCTGGCAAATCTCTCAAACTGGTCTTCTTTGACAGCAAACCCCGGCTCCAGGAACTCGGTTTGCTTCTTTTCACTTTCATCCCAGATGTTCACGCACGAGCGGCTTTCCTCTTCCAGCTTTAAAAAACTGCATCGTATTCCAAGCTTTTTCAGCGCTTCCTCGATGTACTCTCCCGCATGCCCGCCTATAAGCCCTGTCGCGGTTACCTCCGCTCCGGCTATGGCAGCTGACTTTGAAACGTTCAGGCCTTTGCCTCCCGGGGTGTACACGCATTCCCTGACCCGGTTGACTTCTCCCTGGCGAAATCCGTCTACAACATACCTCTTGTCAATAGCCGCGTTTAGCGTCACTGTAAGAATCAACTCTACCCCTCGTTCACCAGCAGGATTTTGCCCTTCACAAGCCCTGGCGTCTTGAACATCTGGAACGCTTCCTGAGCTTGGGACATGGGCATCTTTTTGTAGATCAAGCCTTGGTCAAACTTCAGCTGGCCGGTTTTGAAGAAGTGCGCGGTCAGGCGCCATTCCCGCCCCGGAAACGGGGCGCTGTAGGACATCCAAGATCCGGTGAGGCAAAACTCCTTCCGGTTCATGAGCTCCCAGTGCGCCGCAGAAAAGGCCAGCTCTTCGTGGGGAGTTCCGACAAAGCAAACCCTGGCCTTGTTTCCCGCAGCTTCAAAAGCCATGCGCATTGTTGCGACTTGCCCGGCTGTCTCATAGACTTGCGAGAAACCCCGGCCTCCGGTCAACTCCTTCGCCTTTTCCATAAAGCCTTCTTCAGCCGTGTTTATTGTGCAATCAGCGCCAAGCCGCTTCGCAAGCGCAAGCCGCTCTTCCGATATGTCAAAGACGGCAGCAGATCTGGCGCCGAAGATCTTGGCCCATTGCATAACAAAGAGCCCTATTGTTCCTCCGCCCAGGATTGCCACGTCTTCTCCGCCAGCTCCCTGGTTCAGGTATATGGCGTGAGCCGCCACGGTTGACGGCTCGAACATGGCCCCCTGCTCGTAGGAAATGTTTTTGTCAAAGACAACCGCGTTTTTTTCAGGCAGGACAACATAGTCCGCGTTGCTCCCCTGCTGCCTGGATCCGATAAACCCGTACTTTTTGCACAGGGAGTAGTTGCCGACCCTACAGTCATCGCATTCCATGCATGGAAGAAGCGGCGCTCCGGAAACTTTGTCTCCGATCTTCACATTTAAGACGCCTTCCCCAACTTCCACTACGTCTCCGGAAAACTCGTGCCCGAGCACTATCGGGTAGAAATGCACTCCGTTTTTGAGAACCCGGGGCACGTCAGATCCGCAAATACCCGAAGCCCTCACTTTCACTTTCACTGTGCCAGGGCCAACCATGGGCTCCTCCCAATCCAGGTGCCTGACATCTTCGTTCGCGCATACAACAGCTGCCTTCATTCTATTGTCTCTCCAGTCTTTTGTGGGATTACTCGCAAACAATTTTCTCTCCAGTCATTTGTGGCATTTATCATGGGCGAAACATTCGCTTGCGATCAACCTTTGTTTTGTGTGAAAAGCGCAGTCCTTTTCGCTCGTTTTTACAGGCCTATCTGGTTTTTATCTGAGCCCTCTGGCTTTCCATAAAGCCCTTCAGGCTTTCATACAAGCCCAAGTATCTAGCAAAAGCCTCGTCATACTTGCCTTTGACCCCCGCATTGGGCTCATGGGTTCGCCTTGTCTTCACAGCCAGGCCAACCGCCTCATCGAAGCTAGCAAACATTCCGACTCCAACCCCGGCCAGAATGGCGGCGCCAAGGGTAGTTGCATGATCTGAGTGAGAAACGGTGATAGGCTTTTGGGTGATGTCAGACTTCATTTGCGTCCATAGCCTGGAGTTCGCCGCTCCCCCCATGGATCTAAGGACGTCCGCGTGGGCGCCTGCCAGGGCGGCCACCTCCATGTTGTGGCGGAGCGAGAACGCCACGCCTTCCAAGGCGGCCCGAACCATGTGCCCTTTGCTTTTGCTGTAGTCCAGCCCGTAAAAGACGCCTTTGGCGTTGGGGCTCCAGATGGGGGATCTCTCTCCAGCCATGTAAGGCAGGAACAGCACTCCGTCGCTTCCTGGATTGATGGCTGAAGCCAGCTCGTCTAAGATTTCAAGAGAGCTTTTGCCAAGCCTGATTCCCTCTTCTCTCTCGAAAGCTCCCAGCTCCCGCTCCAGCCAGCGCATGACCCCGCCACCGCCAGTTGTGCCGCCTTGCAAAAGCCATAAGTTCGGAACCACATGGCATCCCAGTATCAGCCTGGGGTCGGCTATGTATTGATCCATGCAAATGCTCATTCCCCCAGCCTGCCCGCCTTGCTCCTGAGCCTCTCCGGCATGGATCGCGCCAACTCCCAAAGTGGCGCAAGCGGCGTCAAGCCCGCCAGCCACAACAGGCGTTCCGGCCAAAAGCCCTGACAAGGCGCCTTGGCTTGACACTGTTCCAATCACCTCATGGCATGGGTGGATGTCAGGCAGAACCTCCGGCCTGATGCCAAGATCTAGGCACAACCCAAAGTCCCAGCTTCTCTTTCGCATGTCAAAGCAGTGGATGCCATAGCCCTGCGAGACGTCTTGGGTCATGCTTCCCGTAAGCTTGTAGGCAACATAACTGTTGGACTGAAGAACGCGAACCGCTTTCTCGCTGGAATTCCTGTCCTGCCACACTACCTTCGCCGTAGTGTACGAAGGCTGAAGCGGGTTCCCGCTTGTCTCGAAGATCCGCTTCTCTCCAACCTTCTCCGCCAGCTCAGCGCATATGTCGCCTGCCCTTGTGTCCATCCAGATCGGGGTGTTGCCTATGGCGTCACCATCTTTTCCAATGGCCACAGAAGCCCAGCTTTGGCCAGCTATCCCCACTCCGGCCACTTCTTTGGCGCTCACTCCCGGCTGCCCTAAGACTTTTGAGATCGCCTTGCAGCTTGCCGCCCACCAGTCCTTGGGGTTTTGCTCAGCCCAGCCCGGCTTGGGGTAAAATGTGCCGTATTCCTCCGCCGCAGATGCGATGACTGTCCCATCCCTGCCAAACGCCGCGACTTTGCAGGCGCTTGTCCCTATGTCAATACCCAGCGCGCACTCCATCTGCATCCTCCTTGCCTGGAATCAAGAAATGCCTGCCTTAAAGCCTTTATTAAATCTTTTGCCTTAAATCCTTTGCCTTAAGCTCTTTTGCCCTTAAATCTTTTATCCCAAAACCTAAGCCTTAAAATCCGCCCCGCACATTTTTATCCTGTCTTTCACAAGGCTTTTGACAGCTGCCATCCCCACAATCCCCATCTTTTTCGGATCAAAGACATTTGGGCTATCCGCGAACAGCTTCTTTACGGCGTCAGTGTAAGCCGCCCGAAGCTCAGTGGCAAAGTTGACTTTGCATATGCCTCTCTCAACGCATTCCCGCACGTCTTCCTCGCTCAGTCCTGACGCTCCGTGAAGAACCAGGGGAACGGAGACCACTTTCCTGATCTCGCTTACCCGCTCCTTGTCCAGAACAGGCGCTGTCGCGTAGAAGCCGTGCGCCGTCCCAATGCCTATGGCCAATGAGTCTATGCCTGTGTTCTTCACAAAGTCCCTGGCTTCTATCGGATCCGTGCATCCATCGCACTCAGCCTCCAGGCTGTCTTCCTTTCCCCCGACCTTGCCAAGCTCAGCCTCAACCGGTATGCCGCAAGCCCTGGCTACATCAGCCACCCGCTTGGAGAGCTCAGTGTTTTTCTCAAGATCCAGGGCGGATCCGTCTATCATGATCGAGGTGTACCCGGCACGGATAGCCTGAACTGCAAGCTCAAAGCTGTTTCCGTGATCCAGGTGCAGACAGACTGGGACGCTTGTCTTCCTGGCCTCAGCCTCCACAATGGCAAAGTAGGTCTCAAGGGTTCCGTACTTCGCCGTAGAAGGCGTAGTCTGGATCATGACCGGCGCTTGCAGTTCTGTCGCGGCCGCGATAACCGCCTTGACCATCTCCATGTTCTCAACATTGAACGCGCCTACCGCATATCCGCCTTTCTGGGCATCAGCAAGCATTTGCTTCGATGTAACCAAAGGCATCTTTTTTCCTCCTGCCGTTTCCGGGCAAATTTCGGAAAGCGAAACGTTTCGCTTTGCCTTGTTCTTGTTCTCTGCTTTAATTCTTCCAAACTCTAATTGGGGTTGAAGGGCTTTAGCGCTTGCATGCGCTTGGGTGCCTTGATTGCGCTCAGGGCGCTTGCGCTCTTGAAATCTTAGGGCGCAACACCCAGCACTTTTGAACTATACACCAAATCGGGTCAAAAATCAAGATCGCGCAGCTGGCGCACTTTGGATTTTAATCGCGCTAAAACCTTGATTTGGCAAGCTTTTTTCAATGCATATGCAAGACTTGAAGACTTATGCCCAAGAATTGCTTGCTAGTTTTAAGCCGATTGTCAAGTCCCTTTAGGGCGCAAAGCATTGGCCTTTTCGGGCAGAGCGTTGGCGCTTTTGGCTAAAAAGACAGACATTCAGGATTGTCCACGGCTTACCCTTTCATTCTATGTTCGGAACTTGGCTGGCATTACGAAAACCGAAGGCGCTTAGCAAACCCCAAAAACGTAAAAAGCCAAAAACCAAAAACCCCAAAACCCAAAACCCCAAAACCCCAAACCCAAACCCAAACCCAAAACAAAGGGCCGCCGTTTAAAAAAACGGCGGCCCTTCAGCGCTTTCAAGCGCGTTTCGACGAAAACACGGCTCAGTACAGCGAGCCGCTGTTCACCACTGGCTGCACATCCTTGTTGGCGCAAAGCACCAGCAAAAGGTTGCTGACCATGATGGCTTTTCTCTCTTCGTCCAAGTGGACGATGTCGTTGCTGTTGAGCTTCGCCAGGGCCATTTCGACCATGCCTACCGCTCCGTCAACGATCATCTGGCGGGCGTCTATGATGGCTGAAGCCTGCTGGCGCTGGAGCATGACGGAGGCTATCTCAGGGGCGTAGGACAAGTGCGTAATCCTTGCCTCCTGGATCTCAAGCCCGGCCACGTCTACCTTTGACTGGATCTCGTCTCTCAGCTTCTCGGATATCTCCTGCCCGCTGGAGCGGAGGGTCTTTTCTGTCTCGTCCTCGCTTGAGCTGTCATAAGGGTAGAGCCGGACAATGTTCCTCAGCGCCGAATCGCACTGGATTGAAAGGAATTCTTTGTAGTTGTCTACATTGAAGACCGCCTTGGCAGTGTTCACCACGCGCCAGATAACGACTATGCCAATGATTATCGGGTTTCCAAGCTTGTCGTTTATCTTTTGCTTGTCATTGTTCAGTGTGAGCGTCTTAAGCGATATCGCCTTTGACCCTCCAATGGTAATGACTCCTGATACTGTCGGCTGCGTCGGCTTGCTGGAGCTTTCCTCAACCGAAAGCACATCCATCCCGGTTTTGACCACGGGATTGAAGGCCTGGGCAAAAGGATTGACCCAGTAAAAGCCCTCATTTCTCAACGTGCCGTAGTACTTGCCAAAGAAGGTGTAAACAAAGCCCTCGTTTGGCTTCACAATCTTGAGCCCGCACAAGAGGACGATGAATACCACCGCCAAGAGGCTGAGCAGCGCGATCAGGACTCCCTGAGCGCCTCTGACAAACATGGCGCTCAAAACTATGCCCGTGGCGCTCATGACCAGCCCGGCAAGCGACAACAGGAGCATCGTGCCCCCGCTTCTGGTCTCCAGCTTCTTCTCTTCGTAAACATACGCTTTCTCGCTCATGTCTTGCTCCTTTCCTTCTCAGCCGACTAGACGGGGCATGCCCCTCGGCCCCAGCGTTTCATAATGATATTTCTTTGATATCGTATTGATATCATTATACAATCAGTCAGGATAAAAAGCAATAGCAATTTTTAGCAGATTCAAAAAAACTTTTTGTCCGGTAACTTATGGGGCGAATTGTCATAATTCGACTCTAAATCAGCTTGACAGTTGGGCCTCATCTTGAACGATTCCGGCGCCAATAAATCCAAATCTGGCAACCTTATTTTAACCCTTGCAGCGCCTGGGGTTGCTTTTTGATCTTGCTCGACCAGCTTTGACAATGCGTTCTGCTTGTGTTAAAATAATCAAGCTATGGCACTTTGGGCTTTGGTCAAGGCTGGATGAGGTTTTGATGGGGCGCTGGGGGCGTACGGTGATCGGCATGAGCGTTCATAGAGCATGTGCGTTTGATAAGAGCATGTGCGCCGAGGCGTTCAGAAAGGCTTTTTGACGCTTTTTGGGCTGTTGCTGGATATGCCGTTACTCTGAGCGTAAGAGAATTGTGAAAGTTTTATGAGCTTGGACGCTTATTAAACTAACGTGGCTGCGTTCGAACGCTTGCAAGGGCGCAGAAGCTGGATAGGTCAGCTTAATTCTTTAACTTGCAGCGTTTCGGGTTGCTTTTTGCAGTTGCTTGACCAGCTTTGACAATGCGTTCCGCTTGTGATAAAGTAATCAAGCAATGGCACTTTGGGCTTTGGATAGCTCTGATGGTTAGCAAGGGTGAAAGTGCGACAAGCATGAACGTTAGACTGGCGAGCGCATTGCCCGCCTCAGAACCCAGTCGGGCCGCTCTCGCTAACGATAAGAAAATTCTAAGAGCATATCCCAAAATTATATCCGAGGCAGCGGAAAAATCCGGATGTTTGCTCGCAAAAGCCCGAGCAAACTAGTTGAAGCGTTCGCCAGGATTTTTCCGCTGCCATTTCGGAAT